>JAOAJQ010000130.1 GCA_026414125.1 Thermoproteota archaeon | reverse complement strand
ATTGTTGTGGACCCGTTTTCCGGAACTGGGACGGTTCTGGTGGAGGCGCATGAGCTGCAAGCCCATGCAATAGGGCTGGACGTGGATCCTTTGATGGCATATTCTTCCCGGAGGAACTACAGGTGGTTTCAGGCGCTTGTCTTCCAAGCCTTGGGTGACGCTAGGCACATGCCTTTCAGACGCGCCGACGCTGTTGTTACAGACCCGCCTTATGGGAGGAGGGCTTCGACACACGGCTCTGAATCTCTAAGGCTCTACGAGTGCTTCATAAACGAGGCTTCGAGGATTCTCAGAGCTAAAGGATGGCTTGTCTTCCTAGCCCCCAGCAGGCTGCCTGTTGAAACAATCCTGGCGGAGAACGGCTTTGATCTTAAGGAAACGTTTCTCATAGAGGTTCACTCTAATCTGACTAGGAAGCTGCTGGTTGCTCTCAGGGGATGAACTCAGCGTTTAAAAAAGAATAATTTTGTCATCCAAGGGTTGGAATAACAGCAGCAAAATCCCCCCCTTCCCTCCCCTGCCGGTAGAACTTTTCAGTGGACGCATCATATTCGAAGATGACGCATTTTCTAAACTCCCTGAAGACTCTTCTTCCATCCTCGCTATAAACGGAGTGTCCTATAACGTGGATTGTAAAGTTTAAAGTGTAGATTTATTCGCTTTTCTCGATTTCTACGTTCAGAGTTGCCTGAGCTCCAGAACTTCCCTGGGATTAATTTCAATAAGACCGCTAATAAATTTGTATTTCAGCCTCAAAATCCTATTCTCCTCCAGCCAGCTAAAGTAATTAGAGCTTTGAGAAACAGGGTTTCTGAGCCGAGTTCAAAAGAGGATTTCTATAGCCGAAGCAATAATAGGAATCAGGATGATGATGCTAAACACTTACCCCGCTCTCTCCATCCCCTACTTTCAGGCAAGTACTTGAAGGATCTATTATAAACCTTACGAAGTTAAACGTTATATTTCACGGGCTGTTTGTAAAAAAGTGTTGAAGAAGAGCCAGCCGTTCGGAAAACTGCTATTTCTAGGGACTTCTGCAGCAGTCCCAACCCTCAGTAGGAGCCATCCCTGCATAGCGCTCTGGTGGAGGGGGGAGGTGCTTCTCTTCGACTGTGGAGAGGGTGCTCAGAGACAGTTGATGAGCGCCAGCCTCAGCTTCGAAAAGATATCAAGTATATTCATAACGCATATGCATGGAGATCATGTTCTTGGGCTTCCGGGGCTTCTTATGACGATGACTCTTCAAAACAGGAGGAGGCCCCTCAACATATATGGTCCGAAAGGGCTTAAGCCGTTCATAGAGTCCTGCCTCCCGATGATATTCTACCAGCCTATTTTCCAGATCAGCATTAAGGAGGTTGATAATGGTCTAGTCGCCTCCGGGAGGAAGTATAAGGTTTATTCGCATCGGGTTAAGCATTCTGTTGAATCCTATGCTTTCTGCTTCAAGGAGGATGATAGGCCTGGTAGGTTCAATGTTGAGAAAGCCGAGAAGCTCGGCGTCAAGCCTGGGCCATTAAGGAGCATGCTTGTTGAGGGTAAGCCGGTAACGCTTGAGGACGGTAAGATTATTAGACCTGAGGAGGTTGTTGAACCCTCACGCCCGGGGGTTAAGATCGTTTACACGGGTGACATGGGGAATACCCCTGGCTTCGAGGAATTCTGCATGAACGCCGATATTCTTATTCACGAAGCTACTTTCGACGAAAGCATGAGCAGCGAAGCAGGGAGCCTTCAACACTCAACCTGTGTCGAGGCGGCTAAGCTGGCTGCTGCTGCACATGTTAAGAAGCTCGTACTTACTCATGTAAGCTCCAGGTATGGTGATGCTTCGATCCTGCTTGAGCAGGCTAGAAGGTTTTTCAAAGAAGTTCAGATAGCTGAAGACTTTCTAACCATCGAAATTTTTTGAAGAATCTCCTTCAGTTTACTTTCAACGGCTTCTTCAAGATCCTTCAGGCTTCCATCATTCACTATGTAAACATCGCTTAATGCTAGCACCTCCCCAAGCCCGACTGAAAGCTCCACCCTATCCCTCTCCTCAAGCTCCCTCAGCGTCTCAGGGTCGTCTGGCCTATTCCTGTTAGAAAGCCTGTTATACCTAAGGCTTATCGGGGCCAGTACTGCAACCCGGGTTATGAAATATCCTTTAGACTTGAAGTATTCCGCTTCCCTCACTGATCTTAACCCGTCCACTACAATGATCTTGCTATCCGATTTCTCAATCTTCCTTTCCACAAGCTTGGCGACAGCGTCATTACCCAGTTCCTTCCTAAGCTTAACCATAAACCTGCTCATCGACACTATGTCTCCTCCTATCCCCCGGGTTTCAGCCTCCTCCCTGACAGCGTCCCCCATTGAGACTACTGTAAAACCATGTTCGCCAATAAGCTTCGCAACAGTCGTCTTTCCTGAGCCCGGCATTCCTGAAATAAGAATCAGCTGCTTCAACGACTGCTTCAGGCGTAGGACGGTAAGGTATATAAATTCTTACCCAGTTTTCATCCGGATGGTGAGAGTCTTCGTCTCAATGGATGTTGAAAACGAGAATATAAGCCGGAGAATACTTGAGGTTCAGCGAAGAATGGTCGAGACCAAGGCTGATCTAAAACTGGTGGACACGAGTATCCTCCACCTGACACTATTCTTCATAGGGGAGGTTCCTGAAACAATGGTTAACACCATATGTGAAAGGCTTTCACAGGTTAAGGGAAGCCCGGTTGAGATAGAGCTCAGAGGCCTCGGAGCTTTTCCAACGGTTTCGCAACCAAGAGTCGTGTTTACAAAAATCGGAAAGGGCTCTGGGGAGCTTGTTGAAAGGGCTGAACAGGCTTCAGAAGCCTTGTCTAAAATCGGCTTTAGGATGAACGAGCAGTTCCATCCCCACCTGACTATCGCAAGGGTTAGGAGCCGTTTAAACATGGATAAGCTTGTCCTTTTCATCAAGAGTAACGGGGATATCCTTATAGGCGAGGCTCTTACAAGCAGGCTCAGGCTTAAGAAGAGCATTCTAACACCACGAGGACCAGTATACGAAACCCTTTGGGAAAAAATTGATTAGCAGGCACCCGTGGTAATAATATATGCCGAATAGTCTTCAAGAGGTTGTCCAAGAAGTTCTGAGAAAGGTTAAGCCCAGTCTAGAGGAGGAAGAGCGGGTCAACAAGATACTTTCAAAAACTGTTTCAATGCTTAGGGAAGAGTTTAACCGGTTGGAACCTGAAGCAGAGGTTCTCATAGAGGGATCCATGGCTAAGGACACTTGGCTTAGCGGCGAGACGGATGCAGATATCTTCGTAAGGTTCCCTGTTAAATGGAAGAA
>JAOAJQ010000129.1 GCA_026414125.1 Thermoproteota archaeon | reverse complement strand
CCCAGGCAGCCTTACCAGGCTTTATCCAAGACGTGTTTCTGATTTCGCAGGCCTCATTGAGATTCAGAATAATGTTTGACTCAATCAGGTCACCAGGGCTCTGGCCTATCATCACTACTCTCCACGGCGAGTAGTGGGGGGTGTTTGAGCTGACTAGCACTCCAGGCTCGTCTAGCCTAGGGGAGAGGCTTGAAACAAGAGCATAAGGATTAACGCCTGTCCCAGTAAGATACATTCCTGCCCAGTCTGTTATATTTGCCTCGGTAATCGCAACCCATCTGGAGTCATCTACTTTAACAAGAAGGGGCAGCCCTATTATTGAAGAAGGTGTTATTTGACTGAGGCTCTTCTTCTCGAACAATGCTTCCTGAGGCGAAATGTATGAACCATAGTCGGCTGCCCAAACAGTATGGTTTGAGGTGAAATGGAATTCAGAGCGCTCATTAGTCAATTTGAAACTCTTCATGCCCGGTTGTCTCGGGAGAAAATAGCGGAATGCAACACCCTCATTATAAGCGCGGAAAAACAGCTCCAGCCTTCTTCCTGGCTCCCTTCCCTCCTTAAGCCAAAGGTGCAGCTCGTTACATAGGTTCAGGATGCTCTTGGACTTGCCGTGCACCGCCTGCCATTTCTCTTTAATAGTCTTCTCCTCCCTTCTGGTTAAAACAAGGTTCCCGGCGAAGGGTGGCGCATTCTTAAAATCCATGGCTAGTGGAGAGTCGACCAGTATCTCCCTTCCTTTGAAGGAGATAGAGTAGTAGAGGCGTTTACCAGAGGGATAGGGCTCGATTCTTTCTCTTATAGTTATTTTTACAAGAATCTGCCCGTCTGGAGATGATATGCTTGTTGATTGTAAACCGGAGTGTTTCTTCGGCATCCTGTTCACCATTAAAGAATCCCTTCTTCTAATATTAATGGTTTTTGTTAAAACGCGTATGGGAGGAGATTGAGTCCTTGTTTCTTGACGGCTGCTTGACGGATTCAAAGATTCTTCTTTCGCCACGGCCTACCGATCGGCTTACAAATCAGGCTCCTAACTGAAAATAGCTATTTTTCCAACATTTTCGACCTTGTTTCCCTAATGATCAGAAGGGTCTCGCCCCAGAGTATTATGAGTGAAGAAATGCTTACCAGTAGCGCGAAAAGATTATGTGGGCTAAATGTTTGAGGATAAGCTAGAAGATACGTAGCCACCATGCTGGTTATGAAGCAAGCATACAGTAGGAATCTAGGTAGTCTAAGCTCCCCTATCTTGATGTAGAGCTTCAATAATCCTATGCTGACCTCTTTGGCGACACGATAATCCCCTTTCTCATCTTTAATGAGCAGACCTAGTTCTCTTAGCTTCTCAAGATGATACGAGGCTATGCTCGGACTCTTGAAGCCCAGTGCCCTCTGAACCTCTCTGACACCGTAGCTCTCGTGTGCGCCAGACCTTATCAGGTAGAGATAGACTTGAAGTGTCTTACCGCGCAGCTTGTACTCGAGCTCCTCTTCGCTCAACGGACAGCACGCTGATTAAGTGTTTAAAAAGGTCTTAAACTTTTTATTTAAATTCGTAAATTGCTGAAACGCTTACAGTTATGCTAACATCCTCCGGTGAAACTATTGGGGTTGTAACGCTTCCCATTATGGATTCGAAAGCGTAGCTTCTAACATAGGGGGAGTATCCGGAGAGGCTTATTGAAAGCGGGCCGACCAGCGTTACTCCAGCGGCGGTGGCTATCGTACTGGCTTTGGAAGCAGCGTCTTTCACAGCGAGGCTCAGAGCATTCAATCCGAGTTGTCGCATCGCCTCGTCGGAAATCGTGAATTGAAGCGAGGAAATCTGGTTTGCACCAGCCTTAACTGCCGCGTCAATCAACTCTCCAACGCTGTCTAAATTCTTAACCGTGACCCTAATAGTGTTTGAACAGGTGTAGCCAACTATTCGGGGTGAACCGCCTTCCTTAGGATACTCCCAAATGGGGTTCAGACTGTATGCAGATGTTTCCGTCTGGTTCTCCAGTATCCCCATGCTTCTAACGGCCTTTATGACACGGTTCATTTTATTCGCGTTCTCTGAGATGGCTTTCTCCGCGCTTTCCGCCTGCGTTACCACGCTGAAGCTTAAAATCGCCCTGTCAGGCTTGGCCTTAACCACGCCTGTGCCAGTCACGCTTATCGTCTTCGCCTGCTGCTCAGCCTGGTCAGTATCCAGCAGAGCGGGGATACCTGAGTTTTTAGTAAACTCTTCTCCGACAATGGTGAAGCGGTATTCTGAGCCAGCCTGCTGGCTGATTAGCGCCGGATACATTCCAACTAGTAGAGTAAGATTTACACCTATGGTTGCGACGAAAATCACGCTTAATGCGAGCAACCATTTCCTGCTCAACATTTCCTCCATTTTTCGAATCACACGCCAGTAATGCTGGAAGCTATTTTTAACGATATCTTTACGGACAAAGTGTCCATAAATCTGAACACGCTGATTAAAGCTGCTGAAGCTGTTTCTGAAGGTTTTTAAGCTAGGCTTTGAAAACCAGCACTGAGCCTCCATAGTCTTCACTGGTTTCTTTAGTAACCAGGTACTGAAGATCGGTCTCAGGATCTTTAACAGGGATAATCCTTATTCCGCCAACCCTACTCACCATCTTCAAGTTCTCAGGGTATTTTCCTCCATGCAGGTGAAATATTTTAACCCTGTGGCCCCTTTTAACGATCTGCTCCAGACAGGGAAGCGCTTCCTCAATGTTCTGCCAGCCGCAATCCGTTATGATGTTTATTAAAACCCTGTTCTCGCTCTCCGAGACAAGCCTCATGATTTCATTTAGAGGAAGTATCGTCATGCCCCCGAAGTAAAGTGCTAAAGACAATTCCTTTTCAAGTGTTAAACCCTGCCAGTCGACAGAGTAGTAGTCCGTTGAAAAGGCTATTGAAGCAGTTTTCCCACCTATTCTCTCCACGGAAAGCAGGTTGATGAAGGCTGATGTCGCAGCGTTGTCGATAACTTCCTGCATACTCCTGCTAGCGTCTAGAACTATTAGGCTTGAGGGAATATTGCTTATCGTAAGGCTGCTACCCTTCCCCTTAACTTCGCTCTGCCATTTCACCGTGTTTATTTCAATCCGCAACCTTCCCTCGTCTAAACTGGACTCTAGATCAAGGTCTTCAACCTCATCCTCGATGTTCCAATCCATGGGATAGCTGGATATCGCGAGGTTCGGCTCAGGTCTTCTGCCCTCCTCAAGATATATGAGCATTGTCCTCCTCGCCCTAGCTCTATACCAATACACTTTCCAGAAAAGCTCTTCAATAACCTCATCAGTTAACCGGGAGTAGGGCTTGCTTACGCTCGTAGGCAACTTGGGTTCCTGGCCACCCTCAGG
>JAOAJQ010000128.1 GCA_026414125.1 Thermoproteota archaeon | reverse complement strand
AATCCTTCCGATGTTTTTAAGACTTGCTTCAAGCTCCTCCACCGTGAAGTTTAGACCAAGCATGTATGTGGAGGGGCCGTCTATGAAAATCGCATTTGGCTTCTTCCCGATCACGAACTTAACCTGGTAGTCTAGCGGGAAGCCCTGCACATCGCTCGTGAAGATAAAACTGTCTGAGGAATCCTTAACGCTAAGCTGGACAACGTATCCCAGCTGGCTATCCGGGCCATGTGGAACAGGGAGGGAGAACTCGAGCCTAGTCCCGCCGAAAACATACTCCTTGCCGTCGGCAACCATAACTTGGGCAGCGACTGGCCTGATCTTCTCGAGAAAAATTCTCGCCCTTCCCCTTTGGCTGAAGTTTATCATGTTCTCCGGATCCTTGACTATGACTATTCTCCCCCCGTAGATCTCTTCGAGAAACCTTGTTGAACTGTGATGATCATAGTGATAGTGTGTTACCGCAATGACTTCACACTCCTCTGCCGCAGAGGCTATTTTCCTCCAGCATTCCTCCAGGAGGCTGAGCTCCTTCGGGTGCGGCGGAAGCCCGTATCTCCGAGGCGCAACGGCGGCAGCAGGGTCTATCATCAGCCTCAAGTCTCTAGTCTCAACAAGCGTAGCCATGCTTCTAACACCCATTGAATCGAAGCAGACCGGGTCTATGTTCAACCCTCCACTTTAATTCTTACGACACAGAAATAAAATTTTTCAATAGACATAAGACATAAACTTAAATAACGCGGCCGGCTTCTAATAGCTGATCCTATTTTTACTCTGCGCCTTTAACCCACTTTGAGAAGTCGAGCGCCCTCTTTAAAACGCCCTTCTTAACCAAGGAGCAGTATACTTCCCTACCCTTCTTAACGGTTTTAACCAGGCCGGCATTCTCGAGAATCCTAATATGGTATGAAACCGTGGGCTGGGAGAGGTTGAATTTCTCCACAATACCAGTTATCATCATGCTCTCGCCCTCTATTATTGAAAGTATTCTTAGCCGGGTTGGGTCGGCCAATGCTTTGAACACTTTGGCCGCATGCTTGAATGCCTCCTCATCCTCCTTTTTGATTGACAATTCTATATCGTTAATAAATCCCAAAGATTAATATATAAATCTTTAGGATAGTACTTAATAAATAGAAAATACTTAAAAATACCTTAAAAATGGCTTAAAAAAGGCTTAAATTAAATATTTAAAAGCCATTATCAGCTGCGTCTAACCTCATCCACAAGATTGTTTTCAGAGTCGTAAAGCAAGATCTTTAGCGGCATTTCACCTATTGCGTGCGTCGCACAGCTCAAGCAAGGATCTAGGGCACGCACAACAGCTTCAACCCTGTTCAGCATCCCCTCGCTGAGGCTCCTTCCATGAACGTATTTTTTAGCAACCTGAGTCACAGCCTTGTTGAAAGCAAGATTATTGTTAACAGTGGCTATTATCAGGTTAACCCAGCTTATCCTACCTTGTTCGTCAACCCTATAGTGGTGGATCAAGGTCCCTCTAGGGGCCTCAATCACCCCTGTGCCCTCCCTCTTGTTAAGAGAGGCTTTAGCCTGAACGTTCGCGTCTAAAACCTCAGGATCTCGTAGGATCTCCTCAGTCTTCTCAACGCAGTAGACTATTTCGATCAGGCGGGCATAGTGATACATGAAGGTGTTTTGAACCACACCGTTGCCACCCAGCTTCTTAAAATCCTTGAGAAGATCGTCTGCAAGTCTTGTGCCGCAGCGCGAGGAAATATTAAGCCTGGCCAGTGGACCCACCCTGTAGGCGCCGCCAGGGTAGCCTGCAGACTTGTAGTATGGAAACTTCATGTAAGACCAGTCTTCAACAGCCTCTCCGATGTATTCGAAGTATTTAGAAGGATCCAGTTGGTCCTCCACTATCTTTCCATCTGGACTCATTATTCGTATCCTGCCGTCATAGTGCTCAAGTCCACCGTCCCGTGTGACAAGACCCATGTAGTAAGACGGGAAGTCACCGAAGTTTTCAATATCACCCCTAAAGCTTTCAAGTGTTTTATTAAAGAGCGAGACAGCGTTTAAAGCAATCTCAACAGCTCTAGGAATCTCGGAGAGAATCGCGTCAGCCTTCTCCTTTGAAAGCGGTGTTTTCACGCCGCCTGGGACAATCCAGTCGCTCGAGTGAATCCTTTTGCCCGCGAGGTTTTCAATAATGCTTTGTCCAAATTTTCTAAGCCACACTCCCTGCTTAGCGATCTCAGGATATTTCTCAGCAAGGCCCAGAATATTCCTTCTGGAGGGGTCCGAATCCATGCCTAGCAGGAAGTCCGGAGAGGAAAGATAGAAGAAGCTTAAAGCGTGAGACTGTATTATTTGACCCATGTGCATGAGTCTGCGTAGCAACACTGCTGTTCTAGGTGTTTCAACCGCAACGAGATCGTCGCATGCCTTAGCGGAAGCCAGCAGGTGGCTTACCGGGCATATGCCGCATATCCTTGAAGTTATACTAGGCATCTCGTAGAATGGTCTGCCTTCGCAGAATTTTTCAAAACCTCTGAAATCCGTTACGTGGAACCTAGCCTCTCTGACTGAGCCGTCGTCGTTAAGATGTATCGTTATCTTCGCGTGTCCCTCTATCCTAGTGACAGGGTTAACAACTATCTCCCTAACCATTTTCAACCAATCCTCCTAACCATACTTGAACCTGCCTTCTAAAACTGGAGTTTTGCCCTCCAGAAGCTCGTTCAAAACCTGGTTTATCAGCACCGCGGATGGTGGACAACCTGGAACATAGGCGTCAACCTTAACAACCTCATTTAAAGCCAGAACCCTCTTCAGGAGTCTAGGCACCTTTTTTGGAACAGTCTGATTAATACTTGCGTTTTCAACATACGCTCTTTTTAAAACCTCTTCATCGCCGTTCCTCAGGATATTTCGCAGGGCTGTCACGTTACCGTTTACAGCACAGTCACCGAGGGCTACAAGAATCCTAGTGTTCCTCCTAATCTTTTTCAAAAGCTCAAGCTGCTCCTCGTTTCCAACAGCACCTTCTACAAGCGTAATGTCAACGTTCTCAGGGAAATCCTTAACGTCAGCAATCGGGCTGTAGATAAGCTCTATCTTCTCAGCCAGCTCAAGAATCTTCTCATCCTGGTCTAGAAAGGACATGTGACACCCAGAGCAGCCACTTAGCCAGACTGTTGCTAGCCTAACCTTAGCCATTATTTCTCACTCCTCCTTTCCATTATGAAAGAGACAAGATCTTTCTTCTTAACCTCTGAAAGAGGCTTACCCTTAACATATAGTGCTCCAACCGGGCATGCTGCCGAGCATTTTCCGCAGAAAGTGCAGGATTGCGCTAAACCCCAGTTTTCATCCAAGTCGAAAACAATCTTAGAGTTCTTACCCCTTAGCATAAGGTCTAAAG
>JAOAJQ010000127.1 GCA_026414125.1 Thermoproteota archaeon | reverse complement strand
GTCTCATACTCCATGAACCCGATGGGAGGGCTGCACCATGCAAGGCGCGGCAGGGCCGCCGGATTCTGCGTATTTAACGATGTCGGTGTTTTAATTGAGAAAGCTAGGAGAAAATATGGCCTTAGAAAAATACTGTATGTTGACTTGGATGCTCACCATGGTGACGGCGTTATGTACGACTACTACTATGATCCAAATCTTTTCATTGTCGACTTTCATGAGAACGGACGGTATCTTTACCCGGGAACAGGTTTTGAAGGAGAAACCGGCGGCGGGGAAGCCGTCGGGACTAAGCTGAACATTCCTTTAAAACCGTGGGCGACCGACCGGGATTTCGAGGATAAAATGGAGAAAGCCAAACAGTTCATGTCCAAATCCTCCTTTGAATTGATGGTTTTTCAAGCTGGCGCGGACAGTATTGCTGGTGACCCTATTACGCATCTGAAGCTGAGTGCTCAGGCTCACCTACAAATTGTTTCTTTTCTTAAAGAACTATCCGGTAAGTCAAACATGTGTCCCTTGATCGTGCTGGGCGGCGGAGGATATAATCCGGGTAACACGGCTGAAGTCTGGCTTAAAATAGTTAATGCTCTAATAAAATAACAAGTGGCAAAACACCTCCTGGGAAACATAAATTGTTAAATATACGTGAATAGGCCCAAGATGACTGAATGAAGACTGCGGTCTTAGCAGAGCTCCTTGCAGTGTTCTTCTGGGCCCTGGGAAACATATTCGTAGCATATCTAAGTATGTTCTTCGACAATTATACGCAAAACTTTTTCAGGTTTGTCTCAGCCGGCGTGGTGCTATTGTTTTTCTCATTGATATTGAAAAATGGCGATTATTTAAACTCTTTAAGAAGACTGAAGTCTTTTTCAATACCCGTTGTCACCGTCTTCGCCTTCCAGATATTCATTGTTTACGGGATAGCGTTTACAACGCCAACCGTAGCCACGTTGATAACTCGACTCAGCATCATCTTCGTTGACATACTCTCCTTCTTTCTATTTCCCGAGGAGAAAACAGCACTTTCGAAAAAGGGTTTCACAATCGGAACCATAGTATCTTTCATAGGGGTTTCAGGAGTTGTCCTAACGGAATCAGGTTTTTCCGAGGCAGAAGGAATGTTTTTGGCTGGTGTCATCTTCCTATTGTTGGCCTCAATACTCTGGGCGGTTTACACGGTTTCCATCAAGATTGCTCTCAGGAATTCAGACCCGCTTTCAGCGACGGCCAACATATTCCTATTCTCCGGAATAATGTATTTACCCTTCTCAATATTAAGCGGGGGAATATGCGAGGTTTTAAAAGCAGAGCCTATTGTGAACCTGCTTCTAATTGTCTCAGGAATTCTCGCAATAGGCTTAGCCAACTTTCTCAACTATTATGCTATTCAAAGAATGGGCGCATCTCTGCCTACGAACCTTCAGATCCTCCTCCCGGTTTTTACTGGTATGATGTCAGTCATAGTTTTCCGCGAAGAAATGCAACCCCTTAAAATCTTCTTCTCAGTCTTAACTTTGATCGGGTGCTGGTTCATAGTTAGAACTTCGGAGCAAGCTTTTTCAAGAGATTGAATACTAAAGCATAAGTCACGTACAGCTTGTTTAAACATGCCTAACAGGCCGGGAATGTTTAAATAGAAAACTTTATCCATACGGTTTTCTTGCCCAATACATGAGCGGTAGGGATGATCTTGTTAAACTGCTTTCAAACCTGCTGCAGATAGATACGAGTAACCCGCCTGGGAACGAGAGTAATGCTGCCGGCTTCCTAAGAGACTGGCTTTCAGAGAGGGGTATAAAATCTGAAATCGTGGAGTTTGAGAAGGGGAGGGCTAACCTGGTTTCCAGGATAAAGGGCTCCGGCGAGGGACCATCGTTACTCCTGCTTTCACACACCGATGTTGTCCCCGCCGACCCAGCTAGGTGGAAGATTCCTCCTTTCTCTGGCACTGTTAAAGACGGATATGTTTGGGGAAGGGGGGCGTTAGACATGAAGAGCATGGTTGCCGTGGAAACTATGATTTACAGCGAAATGATTGACAGGGAGTTGAAAGGTGACTTGGTCCTTGCAGCAACTGCAGACGAAGAGAAAGGCGGTTCAGGGATTAAACACATTTTAGAGAAAGCATTGGAAAAAATTACTGCTAACTATGTCATAAACGAGGGTGGAGGGGAAGGAATACTTACTAAGAAGGGTTGGCTGTTTAATATTCAGACTGCTGAAAGAGGAGTGTTTTGGTATCGTGTTCGCACAAATGGTTCTCCTGCACATGGATCAGTACCTGGGCTTGGCGTGAACGCTATAGATAGGATGCGCCCCTTGCTGAATAGGATTTCAGAATTCAAAGGAGTCAGCAAAAGGGTTGAGCCCTCTTGGAGGTACGTTGAATCCCTGTTGAAAATGATGGAGCTTGCCGATGAAGAGGTGAGCATTAACAATATTGAAATTCTCTTGGATAGGTTGGCCGAAATCGATAAAGGATTGGGGGAGTCCTCGAAAGCAATGCTTCGGGTTACGATGACGCCTACAGTAATTCAAGGAGGCGTTAAGGAGAATGTTGTCCCATACGAGTGTACGCTAACAGTTGACTGTAGGGTTCCCCCGGGATACTCTAAGGAGAGTGTAAAAAGGATGATTAGGGATTTGTTCCAAGGTCTTGAATACGAATTGGAGTTCATACAGGAGTCGGAGCCCACTGTCTCTCCAGTTGACACTCCCTTATACAGGACTATTGAGAGCTCTCTCTTAAAAGAGGTTCCCAGCGCTAGGCTTGAACCAACTACGATGACGGGTGGAACTGATTCACGATACTTCAGGAGGATAGGCATACCTGCATACGGCTTTCAGCCTTTAATGATTGAGGGAAACTATTACGATTGGTCAAGAATGGTACACGGAGATAATGAAAGGATATCAATAAATAATCTAGTATTCTGCTACAAGGTATTGAAGCAAGTAGTAGAATCGTTCATGCTTAAGTAACTCAGACTCTCCGTAGCCTTAGAAAGAGCAAATGAACTAGGACTCTAAGGAATAAAAAAAATTAGAGGTATTTGTTTAGATATATTGTTTACAGTTGTAGCAATAATACCTCTTGTATTGCGGTATCCATGTTCCGGGCTTGCCACACTTTGGACATAGTGGTGCCGGCGGTTGGCCTGACGCGGGAGCCGCTGCTGGAGCTGGTTGTGCAGCCGGTGCTGCAGCTACAGTCGGTTGAGGTATCTCGACTTTTTTAGAAAGCAGAATTATGTCTCCAACAGTCTTCACGTCGCCCCATTCAACCTCAATTGTGCTCCCGGCTTTCGTAGAAATATAAAGGGTTATGGTTCCTTCGCCTGGGACTATGCCTATTTCTTTCACTGTTCCGATGAAGAGACAATCAGGATCATAAACCTGCATACCTATCAGTTT
>JAOAJQ010000126.1 GCA_026414125.1 Thermoproteota archaeon | reverse complement strand
AGTAGATCATCATGCCGAGCATCCCTATGAGTAGAAGAGCTCCGCCGTCACCCCTGTCCCTCCGTGATCCGGAGGAATATATGCCTGAATAGTAGAGCGACGAGGCTACCCAGTAGACTAGGGCCGGTAGAACGGATAGGAACATCATTATCTGAACATCCTTGTGTTTAAGGTGGCCGAGTTCATGTCCCAGGACAGCCTCAACCTCGGAAACGCTTAGACCGTTAATCAACCCTCTGGTGACAGCTACCCTTGGGCCGGTTAACGGGCTGCCGTAGGCGAAAGCATTCGGCAACGGAATTTCCGAGACCATTATTTTTGGAGGGTTCTTTAACCCGCTTTTCTCAGCAAGCATTTTTACGCTCTCCTCAAGCCATGGGAGTTCACCCTGGTTCAACGGTCTAACCCGGTAGGCAGCGTCAATAATATAAGGGCCGATTAACCATTGAAACAGGTTTAGCCCGATTATAATTGGGAGGAGCATAAGCATGTCTACCCCAATCATAAGAAGAATGAGGGCTACGAAGCCCGTGGTTATGGCGATGACTATCATCATCGTAGTAATCATATTCAACCTGAGTTTCCAGAGTTGCATTAAACATCACCTCCTTTTGCCTATTTTCTGGTGGAGGGATATAAGTTTTACGCGAATAAGCCCGTTGACTCTTTAAGCCTCCGGCAAGCTTATTTAGACTTACATGTGTTGTTACTACATGCCTGTTTGCCCTATTGACACAGGTAGATACGGCTCCCCGGAGATGAGGAGGATCTTCGAAGAAGAGAACAGGTTACAGATGATGCTCAACGTGGAATTAGCCTTGGCTGAAACACTGGCTGAGGTCGGCGAGATACCGGTTGAGGCTGCTTCAACCATAAGGAGCAAGGCTTCTTCAAAGATCGTCACGGTGGAGAAGGTTAAGGAGAGGGAGAGGACTACTAGGCACGACATAGCGGCCATGGTCGAGGTTCTTTCAGAAGAGTGCGGGAAACACGGCGAGTACGTTCACTGGGGGGTTACGAGTAACGACATAACTGACACGGCTCTAGCGTTGCAGCTTAAAGATGCTTTAAATATAATCAGAGGTAGGCTAAGAGCCCTCATAGAAAGGCTCTGCGAAAAATCTGTGGAATACGCTGAACTAGTCATGCCTGGCAGGACACATGGTCAGCACGCCGTCCCTATAACGTTCGGATTTAAGCTTGCCGTGTATGCTGCTGAACTGGCTAGGAGCTATGAGAGGATGCTTCAACTCTCAAAGAGAGTTCTAGTTGGGAAAATAGGTGGGGCGGTAGGCACTATGGCGGCACTCGGACCCAAGGCACTTATGATAGAGGAGAAGACTATGCGTAAACTAGGCTTAGAACCAGTTGAAATAGCGACGCAGGTTGTTTGCAGAGACAGGCTAGCTGAACTTGTCTGCTGGGCGGCTCTGCTGGGCTCAAGCCTAGACAGGCTTGCAGTCGAAATAAGGAATCTACAGAGAACTGAAATAATGGAGGCTGCAGAGGGCTTTAGCGAGGAGCAGCGTGGAAGCAGCACTATGCCTCAGAAGCAGAACCCGGTTGACAGTGAGAAAGTATCCGGCTTGGCTAAGGTTCTGAGAGGACTCGTAATACCTGCTTTGGAAAACATCCCGCTCTGGCATGAGAGAGACTTATCCAACTCCAGCAGTGAGAGGTTCATCATCCCACTATCCATGATAATACTCGACGAGATGCTCATGACTATGCAGAATGTTTTAACAAACCTTAGAGTCTATCCTGAACACATGGCTAGGAACCTAGCCATAACTCGAGGCCGGATAATGAGTGAAGCCGTCATGATGGAGCTCGCTAGAAGGGGTATGGGGAGAAAGAGGGCTTACGAGCTTATGAGAAGGCTCTCTAGAAAGGCGTTTACGGAGAATAGGAGCCTACTTCAAGTATTGGAGGAAAGCCCAGAGGTTACGAAGTACATCAGTCTCGAGGAGTTAAAAGAAACTATCGAGCCTAAGAACTATCTCGGTAAGAATATGGAATTGATAGACAGGGCGGTTTCTTACGCGAAGTCAAAGATTGAGAAAGACATTGTTTAACGGAAGGTGCTTAGAAGGAGTTGAGCCTGAGCTATAATACTCTAGTAGAATTTATTAGGAAGGAAGCCGAAAAACATTATTCTGATGATCCCTCTCATGATTGGCTGCATGCTGAAAGGGTCTGCCAGATGTGCATTAGAATCTGCGAGAAAGAGGGTGGGGATCAGAAGGTTCTTGTCGCGGCAGCGCTCCTACACGATGTTGGAATGAGATATGAGTTGGAGCAGGGCATCGACCATTCCGAGAAGAGTGTTGAAATCGCTGGGGAAATTCTTTCGCGAATAGGTTTCCCAAGTGAGAAGATAAGCTTGGTTCTTGAGGCGATCAGAGTACACAGGTTTAGAAAGGGTGTTAAAGGGGTCAGCATAGAATCCAGGATTCTTCAGGATGCTGACCGTTTAGACGCGATGGGTGCCATAGGCGTGGCTAGGACTTTCTCCCACGGAGGCAGGAGGGGGATTCCTATGTATTCAAGTAGTAGAGACACTGGCTCAACGATTGATCATTTTTACGAAAAGCTTCTTAAGCTTAAAAATAGTCTAAATACAGAAACTGCGAGGAGAATCGCGGAGGAAAGGCATGCGTTTATGGAAGCATTTCTATCAAGGTTCTTGAAGGAGATTGAGGGAGAGGCATAAGCTTCATAGCACACGCCGTTCACTCTACTACTTTTTACGGATTAACTTCCGGCAGGGAGCATGTTTAAAAACTTCTTCTCACGGTTTTCCACTTGACAGCCTTGCCAATACAGGTAGTCTTTATAGGGCCAGCGGGGTCGGGCAAGACGACGCTTGTCAAAGCTTATGGAGACTGGCTCTCTAAGAGTGGCAGAAAGGTTTCTTTCGTAAATCTTGATCCCGGTGTTGAGGAAACCCCGTACTCGCCATCTTTCGACATACGAGTCTTCTTCACGGTTGACGAGATAATGAGGAGGGAATCGCTCGGTCCCAACGGGGCTATGATAAGGGCAATGGATATTCTGGCTGAAAGAAGCTTTGAGCTCGCCTCCCGAATAAGTACGTTAGAAGGGGACTACAGGCTTATAGACACGCCTGGTCAAAGCGAGCTTTTCGTTTTTAGAAGCACCGGGCCGGAGATAACGAGAGGACTATCTACAGTCGGCAGGACTATAGTTGTCTTCCTGATAGATGGCCAGCTGGTTTGCTCACCGAGTGACCTTATAGCAGTTTTTTCACTCGCTGCGGCTTGCAGGCTTAGGCTTAACACGCCTCTCGTCCACGTCGTAACGAAGACCGACATCTTGAAAAGGAGCGACCTTGAAAGACTGATACAGGAACCGGAGTACCTAAAGGCGAGAATTGTTGGAGAAGAGTCGGGACTCCTCCAAGAATACGTTCTGGAGCACTCTAAGATAGTTC
>JAOAJQ010000125.1 GCA_026414125.1 Thermoproteota archaeon | reverse complement strand
AGACTGCTAAGTATCATCTATGGCATGCTTGCACGAAATGGTTGTTTTTAGACGCGGGTTTTCTGATTAGAGCTCGGACTCTCGTTTTTGATTAGGGTAGGCGAATAGCCTTTTCATATTATAAACAGCATGGGTTTAAATGCTGCACCTGATGGTTCATGCGAGCCCTATTCCCCCTTTTAATGAGGAAGCGTTGCTGTTGGCTTGGTATGAAATCTTAGAGTATATTGTCAAAAGTAGTGATATTCAAAAATTTTAAAAGAAGGACACTGGTCCTATGAACGATATGCGCTTTAATTTATCGCGTAAATAAACTATAGTGTGAACAAATTTTAATAATCCCATGCTGAGCCCGATGATGAGCAGCATAAGGAGGAGAGAAGAAAAAAATGCAAACTAAAAAGAAGATATACGTGATAATGCTAGTGTTGCTAGCAACGATTCTTATTGTGGTAGCATACTCCGTGTGGACGCATAATACCATAATACATATTGATGAGCCGTTTCAAGTGGAATCGAATTTGCCTGCAGAGGTAAAAGCTTCTCCTGGAGAAGAACTGACTTATTATATTCAGGTTAATAATAAGGGCTCGACAGATCTAATGGCAGTGTTAACCTATACTGTTGATCCATCCGGTAGATGCACTATCACTCCACCATCGGGGACTTGGCAACTGGTTAAGTCAGCAGGCTCAGTGATATTTGAAATATCCATAAAAATTCATGGGGACGCTCCGCCTGGAGAGATAACCATTAACTGGGCTATTGAAAGAGCCTCGCCACCAAACCGGTAGTGCCGTTTCACACTCTATTCTGGGATTTTTTTTCTTTTTAATGATACATGCTAATTTGCCCTGAGCCTTGTCTTTATGAAAGAAAAATAAGCACGTGCTAGTAGTGGAAGGTATTACAATATTCAGGTGAGTAAAAGTTTCGCTTCCAACAAATTAAGGAAATGTGGAAGGAAGAGGTTTGAACCAGAAGCAGTGCACGCTAACTCGTACTCTGGATTTATAATTAGGTGGTTTCAATTACCTTATTTCCTCACTTAACTATTCTAATGTAAATCTTTTCTCCTTCTATGTCATACTCTTTCAAAGCTTCCCTGTTGCCCGGAGCCTCTTTTTCAACCTCTACTTTCCTGGCTCTAACGAGGCTTGAAAGCTCTGCCAGCAGCGGCGTTAGCCGCTCGTAGCCTTCTTCGCCAACCCCGTAGACGGTGACGCTGCTCAGAATATCCGTCGGGTTTAAGCCGAGCTCTTTCCTGTAAGCCTGTATTCTTCTCGCAACATCCCTCATGTATCCTTCTGCGACGAGCTCCGGTGTTCTCTCAATGTCCAGTATGGCGTAGCCGGGTTTGCCTGTGGCCAATACATGGTTTGCGGGTGGCTCGTTGTCAAAAACAAGGTCTTCGCTGGTGAGCTTGAAGGCTTCTCCGTCTGCTTCAACCACGTATCTCCCTTCTATCTCAATGCTTCTCCTTGCCTCCTCAGGCCTTGTTGAAACAAGGCTGGCTATTTTTCCGATTTTATCCTTGAACCTTGGGCCTGCTGTAGAATAGTTTATTCTGATTCTTGTCTTGACACCCGCCTCCTCCAAGCTGTTCTTCAAAGAAACCTCTTTAACGTTAATCATCTCGCGGAGCAGATTCATGTTTCTCTCAACGCTCCCAGTGTACTCTTCGCTGAGTACCAGTATCGCTTTCTTCAACGGCCATCTCCTCTTAACTCCGGCCTTCATCCTCGCCCAGTTCACCATGCTTATTACCTCGTCAATCCTTTCGAAGTCTTTCTCAAGCTCCTCGTTCACAAGGCTCTTGTCAGGGGTTGGCCATTGCTCAAGGTTCACTGACTCAGCCGTGTTCTCACTGAACCTTTTAACAACCCCCTGGTGTACGGCTTCGGCGAGGAAAGGCGTCAAAGGATTCATAAGCCTGTTAACAGTACTTAGAACATGGAAGAGAATGGCATATATGGTCATTCTCCTCTCGAAGTCCTCTGGCGCGTCGCTCCAGAGGTCCCTCCTAACCATGGGCACGTATTGCCTGCTAAGTGTTTCAACGATGAACTTCTCTAAGGCTCTTGCAGACTCGTGAATTCTCATGCTTTCGAAGCCTTCCGTTACTTTCTCCACAAGCCTCTGTAGGCATGAGAGAAGCCATTTCTCCGAGTCTTTAACAACCCCCTTCTTCAAGGCCCATTCAAGGCTGTACGCGTCGTAGCTGAACCCGTCGTACTCCGCGTTCTGCTTAAGCAGTTTCCCAAGGTTGAAGAACGTGTTTAAAACCTGGAATGGCCTCTCCATCATTTCTTTGAAGCTGAAGTTAATGTTCTCCAGCGGGTTCGTCTTCCAGAGAAGGTAGAACCTGCACAGGTCTGCGGAGTACCTTGTTATAACGTCCTCAGTGTTTATAACGTTTCCTAAGCTTTTGCTCATCTTGTTTCCCTTCTCGTCTAGAACCTGCCCGTAGAACAGGAACGCCTTGTACGGTGCCTCAGCCCTGTTCTTCAATATAACGTTTTCAACGAGCAGTGTGAAGGCCCATCCCCGAGTCTGGTCTATTGATTCAACAAGGAACTCAACCGGAACATACTGTTCAAACTCCTCGTCAGTCATGCTTGCATAAGGCGCAGCCCCACTGTTGTGCCACGTGTCCAGAACGAAGGAAACCCTGTGCATAACTCCTCCACACTTGCATCTCACCTTAACCTTGTCTATCCAAGGCTTGTGGAGCTCGAAGCCCTCGCCGTCAGGCAGGCTTACGGCTCGTTCCACAATCTTTCTCCTTGAGGCTAGAAGCTCCTCTCCGCCGCATTTTTCGCAGACGAATATTGGTAGTGGTGTTCCCCACACTCTCTCCCTAGATATGCACCAGGGCTTCCCCTCTTTTATGAAAGCCAGGAACCTGTTCCTTGGAGGATTATAGAAGTACTCCACTTTAGAGGCTGCTTCGAGAAGCCTGTCCACGATCCTGTCAAGCCAGTAGAAATACTCTGTCCTAGCGAGCCATATGAGCCTGTGCTTAGACCTCCAGCACAAGGGATACTCGTGGACAATTCTCTCCGACTTAACCAGGAGGCCCTTTTTTCCCAGAATATCCAGGACAACCTGGTCCGCGTCCCTCGCGAAAAGCCCTTTGAAGAAGCCTGCCTCATCAGTGAACCGCGCCTCATCGTCGAACGGTGAGAACACCGGTATCCTCATCCTCTGCGCCACTTCAAAGTCCTCCTCGCCGTTTGCAGGCGCCAAGTGGACCACTCCCGTTCCTGTGGTGACGTCGACGAAGTCCGCAGTAACTATCCTGTGTATCCTGCTGTCCTCATGCTCAAGCCTCCCCTGGTATGGAACCTCTTCCAGCAGGGGATAGACGTACTTCTTACCCTCCAGCTCAGCCCCGGGGAAGGTTTCCTCAACCACGTAGTCGGAAACCCCCAGCTTACTCATCAGAGTTTCAACAAGGCTTCCAACCATTATCCATTTCTCTCCGCCAACCCTGACCCTCGCGTACTCCGCCTCAGGGTTTACTGCGAGAAGCTCGTCGGTAACAATCGTAAAAGGCATTGTGGTCCATACTAGATC
>JAOAJQ010000124.1 GCA_026414125.1 Thermoproteota archaeon | reverse complement strand
TTATTGCGGCATCCAGTTCAACGAAACCGGCAATATTAGGATACCCACCGAGCCCGACTGACCTGTTTGAAAAATCATTTTCAACCTCCCTTATAGATGCTTCAACAGCATCCAGCGCAGACCCGCCTCCGCGGAGAACTTTCCATCGGGATTCTACCGCTTTCAGCCCGAAGGACCATGTTGCTATGATTGCTTTCATAGCCTTGTAGGGTGATTTAAAATCTCTTTTAAACTTTTCAACAACACTATCCTTAGCCTAAACAAAAGTTAATGACTCTTCAGTGAAATTTTTATTAACCGCCGGTTGGATAAGGGTGAAGGTAAGAGATGGTTAATCTAAAGCTTGGAGTAATCGTCGGCTTAAAGCCAAATATGGAGGAGGAGTTTAAAAAACTAAATGAGTATGGGTTTCCAACTGCACAGGTCTCCTGCTGGACAATGGAGTATTTCAACGACGAGATGGCGTTAATGTTGAGGAAAACTGCTGAGGACTATGATATTGAGATAACAACTATTTGGAGCGGGTTGCCCGGCACTCCGGTGTGGAACTTCGTCCAAGGACCTTTGACAATCGGGTTGGTTCCGCTTGAAACAAGGGATGTGAGGGTTAAGGCCTTAAAGAAAGCCTCAGACTTCACTAGAAGGGTTGGCGTCGGAAGCTTGACCACGCATGTCGGCTTCATACCGGAGAACCCGAACGACCCGCATTACATCACGCTGATTCCGGTTCTCAGCGAACTCATAAGCTACATTGGGGGGAATGGGCAGGAGTTCTGGTTTGAAACAGGCCAGGAAACACCAGTGACACTGCTTAGAACGATTCAGGACGTTGGGCTTGACAACGTTGGAGTGAACTTCGACGCTGGAAACCTGATTCTCTACGGTAAGGCGAACCCGGTGGACGCATTAGACGTTATCGGGAAGTATGTTAAGGGTGTTCACGCGAAGGATGGTGAATACCCGAGAGACGGGTATGCTCTCGGACAGGAGAAACCATTGGGAGAGGGGAAGGTGAACTACAGGGTCTTTATTCCGAAGCTTGTTTCCATGGGTTACAGGGGTGCGATAACGATTGAGAGGGAGATATCTGGACCTAAGCAGGTTGAAGACATTCTGAAGGCGAAGAGAATACTTGAGGAGATTCTGAAAACCTGTTAAACCCTTCTCGACGCCTAGAGGTAAGGAAAAACTTATAAATTTCCCCGTAAAGGACTGGTGAAAAATGGTGCTGTTCGGGAAAAAGAGGAACGAGAAGACTAAGGCTGAGAAAATAGCGGAAGCCCTACTGAATAAAATTGGTAAGGAAAAGCTGGACGATGAGGCAACTAAGCTATACTTCCAGGGTGTTCGAAACTTTGACGAGCAGATGGAAATACTGGCTAACAAGTATGAGATAAAAGTCGATTAACAAGAAGCCTCGCATCTCCGCTTAAGGAAACCGGGAGACGTTGCTGTTAGCTGCAGCAAGATTTCTACTGGTGTTTAGAACAATGAGGATTCATCGGATATTTTTTCCGATATGTTAATCTGTTTTCGCTGGAAAAACTGGTTGAAAGGGGTAAAACTCTTAAATACTGAAAATTAGAGTAAAAACCGGATGAAAGTCTCGTTAATCATGAGAAAAGACATTGAAAGAATTGTTTCAATGAGTGAATTAATGGGTGCTATGGAGGATGCTTTCAGGGCTAAGGCCATAGGGAGGGTGCAGATGCCGACGAAAGTCTACGTCACCCTACCGGATGGTGATTTCAGGACGATGATGGCTTATATTCCTGATCTCGACATGGCGTGCGTAAAAATAGTGAATGTTCATCCGAATAACCCTGGGAAACACGGTTTACCCACCGTCATGGCAACTATAGTCCTCATAGAGCCTGATACTGGGAGGCCTCTGGCCATTATGGACGGCACCTACCTAACAGGCATGAGGACAGGAGCCACAGGGGGTGTGGCTGCAAAGTATCTTGCAAAGAAGGATTCGAGAGTAATCGGGATGGTTGGTGCAGGGTCTCAGGCTAGGACTCAGCTCCTTGCCTTAAACGAAGTTTTCAAGATAGAGGAAGTCAGAGTTTGCGCTAAGACGAGAAGGGAGTGCGAAGGATTCGCGAAGGATATGCAGCATCTCGGCCTAAAAATCCAGATTAAAGATGGCGTGGAGGAAACAGTGAGGGGCTGCGACATTATCGTGACGACCACGCCGGTAACACGGCCCCTGGTTGAAAATGAATGGGTTGAAGAAGGTATGCATATTAATGCTATAGGTGCAGACGCCCCTGGAAAAGAGGAGCTGGACCCTAGGATTCTGAATAGGGCGAAGGTTGTTGTAGATGATTACGAGCAAGCTTGCCACTATGGGGAGCTGAACGTTCCGGTTTCAAAAGGAATTTTCAAGCCTGAGCAGATACATGCGGAACTGGGCGAGATAATAGCGGGGAGAAAACCTGGGAGAACCAGTGATGATGAAATAACGGTGTTCGACTCCACTGGTTTAGCAATACAAGACTTAGCTGCAGCAGCCTTAGCCTATAGGAAGGCTAGAGAACTCGGCATCGCCAGCGAGGTTGAACTCCTTTAGTCTACTGTAGTGAAAAACGAAAATAAAAATTTACAATATTAGTCAAGACCCCGTGGAGAAAGACTTATTTAAAGCAGGCCTTAGCATAGAACGGTGTTAGAAATGGTGTTCCTACACTCTCTTCCCGAGCTGAGCGACGCGGAGACAAGATCCATCTCAGCCGAAAACCCTACAGGTGAAAAAGGCAGGGGTGCAATGGAGGCTCCGGACGAGAGAAGCCCGGCGTCAAGGCTTGGAAAAGGATGGAAGGTTAGGCCCTGCATAACGCTGCCCAAGGGGGAGACTGTTGAGCTTGCAGATATAAGGGGGAGTGGCTTCATCCGCCACATTTGGCTAACCGTGGACGCTAAGGCGTATAGGAACTGTGTGCTACGCTTCTACTGGGATGGTGAAGAGAAGCCGTCGGTTGAAGTGCCTCTCGGAGACTTCTTCGCTAACTGCCACGGGTTGAGGTACAATGTTAACTCCATACCTATTGCGGTAAACCCCTCCGGAGGGTTCAACTGTTACTTTCCAATGCCGTTCAAGAGAAGCGCGGTGATAACTGTTGAAAACCAGTGGATGGAGGACATAGGCGGGTTCTACTATCAGATCACCTATTCGCTTGAGGAGGTTAAGGATAGAATGGCGTATTTCCACGCTCAGTGGAGGCGTTCAATGACTACTAGGCAGAACCCGCAGCACATTATTCTTGACGGCGTCAGGGGAAGCGGACACTACGTTGGAACCGTATTAGCGTGGACGCAAATGTCAAACGGATGGTGGGGAGAGGGGGAAATAAAGTTCTTCATAGATGGTGACACCGAGTATCCGACTATCTGCGGAACCGGGACGGAGGATTACTTCGGGGGAGCATGGGGTTTCGGCGGCGAAACGTTTTCAACAGCCTTCTTGGGCTATCCTCTCTACAGGAGGGAGCCGGGGGAGGTTCCTAGGCACGCACTCTACAGGCTGTCTCTTATACACATCT
>JAOAJQ010000123.1 GCA_026414125.1 Thermoproteota archaeon | reverse complement strand
GCCCGCACCATGCCTACACTCGTACCATTCAAGATCCTTCTTAACAGGTTGCCAGGTTGGGCTCCAAAACTCCCCGGTTTCCTCATCCCTAAGATAAATGTAGTGCCCAGGCTGATCGGTCGGGACAGCGTTATAACGATATCTTGTAACCCGACGGTTACGGGGGTCGCGGTCGAACGAGAACCCTCCTGCAGTGTTAGATATGATTCCACCGTAGCCTCCTTGGCCGAGATAGTTTATCCAAGGTGTAGGCGTGTCCGGGCGAGTTATAACATACTCTCCTGTCTCCTTGTCAAAATAACCGTAGGGCTTGAGGGTTAAGGGCGACTCGCGGAAAACCTGGTTGAAAACACTGGTTGCCCAGTCAACTTCTTGAGAAGGCACGAGGGAAAAAACTTCAAGGCCTACTAGCCTCTTGGCAACCGTAGCAAGAGAATTACTGTGATGCGAGTTGAGAATCCTGAGACGACCATGGAGAGTCTTAAAACAGGGATTCTGGAAATCTCCCTCCAGATAGCTCTCCTCCGGTTCAACGGTTGTTCCAGGAGGCTCAACCTTGATGATGTTCCCACCATCATCCTTAACAACAAATGTTTCAAGCATCCTGACTGCAACACCCCCTTTTAAGAACACTATTTGAAGCCGGATTCTCCCGTCAGGTTCAACCCAAGCCTTGGCCTGAGCTTTCTCGGCGAAGCCGGGGGACACGCGCCTCAGAAAACCAGCAATTTTTTCAGAGTCCTCATGATTCCAAACTGCCACCTCACCCTTAAACATATCGCAGTATTGAAAAACCCAGGCAATATATAAACTGCATCGATATGTATACGCTTCCCCGGTTTCAGGTTTTAAAGCGTTATGTTCCAGGCGGCTCGAATCTTAATTCCTTATCAACCCTCTGCATCCATTCGCTGATCTTGATCTTCTGGGGACACTTCTGCTCGCAAGTCCTGCATCCAACGCATGCGCTCGCCCGCCTCTCAGCAGGAATATTATTGTTGTAAGCCCATCGGGCTGACCAAATCGAGTTATACGCTACACCATGATTGTAGACTTCAAAGTTCTCAGGAATATCAACACCATTCGGACACGGCATGCAGTAGCCGCATTTCGTGCATGGAATCGGACGGAGCTCCTTGTACTTCAGGTGTACTCTAGCTATAAGCTTAAGGTCCTCCTCAGTAAGTATTCCGACACCCGATCTTGAGGCGAACTCAACATTCCGCTTAACCTGATCCATCGTGCTCATTCCGCTTAGAACCACCGAGACCTCCGGCTTGTTCCAAAGCCACCGGAAAGCCATTTCAACAGGATCCTTACCAGCTTCATCCCAGATCTGTTTCACAGCCGGCGGCGGGTTTGCTAAAGCACCTCCTAAAAGAGGCTCCATTATAACTACTGCAAGCCCTTTCCCGGCAGCGTATTTCAACCCCTTTGTCCCTGCTTGAACCTCCTCATTCTCATAGTTATACTGGATTTGGCAGAGGATCCACTTGTCATACGCGTCTATAATCTCCTTGAAAACCTCGAAGTCATCGTGGAAGCTGAAACCGAGATGCTTTATCCTGTCTTCTGAAACAACTCTTTCAGCCCAGTCGAAAACATTCAGGTTTTTAACCTTAAGCCAGCTGTTTTTATTCAGCGCATGAAGAAGATAAAAATCCACGTATTCCGTCTGAAGCTTCTTAAGCTGCTCTTCAAATATCCTGTCCATATCCTCCTTAGAATTGATATTCCAGATAGGCATCTTGGTTGCCAGCCTAACCCGCTCCCTGTAGCCGTCTCTTAAAGCGTTTCCGACAACAACCTCACCATTACCCATGTGATAAGGATAAGCAGTATCCACGTAGTTGACGCCATGGTAAATGGCATACCTTATCATCCTTATTGCCTCGGGCTCATCAACCTTGGAAAAATCGTTGCCTATTACCGGGAGCCTCATGCATCCGAAGCCTAAGGCAGAAACCTGCCAGTCTAGCTTCCCGAATCGCCTATACTTCATAATCTCAAGCTGGCTGAAGGAGTTTTTAAAAATTTACTCAGGTGTTTGTGGGAGCCTTTTCCCGACTGGGGTCACTATGGTGGCAACAGCCTTATATCGTGCCAAGGCGGAAGCGAAACAATACGGCGAGAAAAATGGATGGCTTGGAGACAGCTAAGAGAATGTTGAAAGAACAGGGTTTCAGCCTAGTTATAGTTAAACCCGGAGTATTCATCCATGCCACTAAGAAATACGGTGTCATAGGGCTTGTTGAAGCCATTGAAAACTACGGTGCGGAGCTAGCAGGGGCAGCTGTAGCTGACAGGATCGTTGGCAGGGCAGCGGCGATGCTCTGCCGGCATGTCAATATCGCTGAAGTGTATGCTCAAGTGATAAGTAGGAAGGGTTTAGACGCGTTAATAGAGAGAAACGTAAGCATTGAATATGAGGAGCTGGTTCCTGAAATTCTGAACAGAACGAGGAATGATGTTTGTCCTTTTGAAAAACTTGCTGCTGACTGCGATAACGAGGAAGAATGTTTTAAGAAAATAAGGTCCTTTATCGACAGGTATCTCTTCAAGCCGAGCTAAGGCATGAAACAAAGAGTTTAAATAGCTATGGACCAATAGCTCGTCCAGAAGTCTCAGAAGCAAAGACCTTCCCAAGTCTAAACGGAGGAGGCTAGCATGCTGTCACCAAGGTTTCAATCAGGATGAAGACTTACCGGAGAGATTCGACATTATATTTACATGAATCCTAGCCACGTCCCCCAGCTTATCCATCGCTTCCTTGAGCTTTCCGCTCCAAACTTCTTTCAGCCCTCCCTTTTCTTCCTGAACCACGTGGAATACGGAGTCCTCGATTTTCGCCACGTAAACCCCATTAATATCCTTATTAAACGTGAGGGTAACCACCACTCTCTGCTCCTTTGAGAACCTGCCCAGCTTCACTATGTATGTTGCGGACAGCTCGCAAACCCTTCGCTCCTTATCTGGGAAAGTGACAAGAGCCCCGCCGGTCTTAACGTTCTTACCGGTTTCAACAGTCTTAAGAGCCTCCTCATACTCCCTGCCCAGCGAATCCACCTCTTTAAACATTATCATATCCATTCTGGTTCCTTGACCCCTACCTGCAGTATCCTCATCCGCTAAAAAGGTAGATATTAAGGTTACGCCTGTTTATAAAGTGCTGTGAAGCAGACTGCTGCCGGCTGACGTCAAACAGGATAAGGTGTGCTGAAAACTAGTCTGAATCTTGGAAAACCCCATCCTCCTGGGAAAGAGTCTCAAAAGCCTGAATGACGTCTTGAAAAAGCGTAACGCCAATGGGGAAACATATGTTTTTAAAGCGTGTTAAACACGAAAACCTTCATGGGAGGGGATAGAACAGTTAAACTCGCGATAGCTGGTTGTGGGGGAATAGCCCGAGGACACCTTATGGCTTATGCAAAGATCAGTGAGAAGGAGCCTGAGAAATTTAGGCTTGTCGCCCTGAACGATGTCTCAAAGGAGGCTGGTGAAGCCTTTGCGGATGAGGCTGAGAAACTCCTAGGATACAGACCCCCTGTCTTCGTAGACACTGGGGAAATGTTGAAGAAGACTAAGCCTGGGGCCTGTCTCTTATACACATCTG
>JAOAJQ010000122.1 GCA_026414125.1 Thermoproteota archaeon | reverse complement strand
TGCTAGAGGCAGAGTCATCCTAGCAAGTTCTTGAGTAAGCCCGTTCGTCCACCTCCAATCCGGGTATTTCTCAACAGTCATCCGAATAGCGTTAACGGTTTTCTCAAGAAAGCCCCGGTACCCGGTTAGTAGAAAACCCCATAGAAAACACGCCCAGAGATAAGCTTGGTAGTGTGGCGAATAAGAGGTGACGGGGGTTTTCCAATAGTATTCCCAGCCATTTCTAACCAAGTCCGGCAGGTCGATCCTGTTCCTCCTGAAACCCAGTGGGCCGGTAGTCCTGAGGTTTGCGAGAAGACAGAGGGCTAGGAGCCTATCCCACCTGTTCTCCCCCAGGCTGTTGCTGGCTGAAAGCGTTGAAAGAATGACCCGTGCATTGTCATCTCCGTAGAAGACGGGGAGCCCCTCCATCCAGTTGACCAACCCATATGCGGGGCTGTTCTCTTCAGACTGTTGAAAAGACCATACATAGTCTAGGATTCTAGTGGCAATCAGTCTGCTCCTCGGGTTTCCTGTTAGCCTCCAGTCGTAGGCGAACACCATAGCTGCTTCAGCCAGGCAGTCTGAACGTATCAGCACCCTCTTAAGCTGATGCCCCTCGTAATCTATGTTAGACTGGTAGCCCTCAATCACCCCCCTGTTTCTCTCAACACCGAATAGAACATGCTTATGAAACCATTCTACAGACCTCCTGTAAGCCTCTTTCTCAGCTTGCCTGGGAAGTGGTTCGCTCTTTCCGAATGCTGTTCTAACAGTCGGGGTCCAAGATAAATCACAGGTTTCTCCAGTTAGCCATTTCAACAGCTTGATCCACAACTGACTCCAAGCTCTGCTAGGCGCATACCTTCCTGTTCTAAACTGGCTCAGCTTACTTGTCGAAATCATTATGTTCTCAGAGTACTCGAAGAGAACAGGATGAGATTTCTCAGGCAGGCCGAAAACCGCTTTGTCGTACCCTGCAACCTTAGCCAGCATTAGATGGGAACTCCTTTTTTCAACGGGTAGAAACCAACAGTCATGCATGTTCAATATGCTCATTCGAGGAAGCTCTGGCTCGAAAAAACTTGAAGTAACGACCAGCCTTTCCCACTCTACTGTTTGCGGCTCACCGAATCCAATACTCGGAAAGAATAATGGGTACTCTACGTAGAGCTTCAAATCCCTTTTTTCAATCTTTTCCAGTAGAGCAGGATCCACCCTCAGTCTTGGAACAGGATACGAGTCAGATAAGGCAAGCACACCGTCGCCGTGAGAAGCATTGTTAACCGCCTCGTTTAAGCAGTCGTAACGTAGCAGGGGTTTTCCGGTTTCTCGGAGTATTCTGTGCAGGTCGTTTCGAGGCGAACAACACAGTATTAGTCTTCCCATGGTTTTTCGCCTTTAAAGTCTTATTTAAGGATGTTCTCAGCTATCGGCAGAAGATTTTTTATTTACCCTATAACTCGCCATAGTTATGACGAGAGCCGGATCCAAAAAAATATGGAATAAGGGGAACAGAGTTTTAGTCATCCAGGCACATCCTGATGATGCGGAATATCATGCTGGTGGAACCATCGCGAGAATGGTTGAAGAAGGGTGTGTTGTGAACTACGCTACCGTAACTGACGGGAGCAAAGGGACTTTCAACGCGAACGTTGACCCCAAGGTCTTAAGCGAGACTAGGAAGAGAGAACAGAGGGCGGCAGCAGACGTGCTTGGGGTAAAAGAGCTGTTTTTCCTAAACTATCCTGATGGTGACTTATATCCATCTCTTGAATTAAGGGGGAGGCTCGTGGAACTAATAAGAACGGTTAAGCCAAATATTGTTATGACGCTTGACGCGTGGCTTCCATACGAGATACATCCTGACCACAAGGTAACTGGGCTTATGGCTTCTGAAGCGACTGTTTTTGCAGGTATGCCAAACTTCTACAAGGAACAAATCCTTTCAGGAATTGAAGCACATAAACCTGATCTAATACTCCTGTTTGCTACTGGCAGCCCAAATCTCTTTATCGATGTCACCAAGTATATAGAGAAGAAAGCTGAGGCAATTATGAGACATGAGAGCCAATTGTCTTTATTGTTTCCAGAGGATCTTATGAAGAAAGGTTTAGAGGAAGTGAGAAGAGAGCTTGTGAGAAACTTGAAGAGAGAGAATAGGAAAAAAGGGAGGTGCGTAGAGCCCATCAAAATGTTCAGGGTGGGGGCAGGCCATTTCATACGAGGATAAACGTTTCCATAAGGCTTCATAAGGCAACGACATGCAGGCTACTTTCAAAAGATTTATATAAATGCTGCAACCGAAAAGCTTCATGCGGACTATTCAGGAGCTTGAAGCAAGACTCGCCCTCTTGCACGCCGCTTCTTTCAGGAATGTGAGAATGCTTGAATGGGATTCTTTTGCTAATAACAGGGCGACAATAGCTTTAAATTCAGAAGGAGAAAACTTTCAGCTCGTAGTGCTGGATTACAAGGGCTCTGCATTAGTAAAGCTGGATTCGAAACCATATTTCTCCCTCGATGGCTATCATTACGCCATACCGATACCAGAGGGCAATCACTTGGTGGAAGCCGAGTTCTCGCCTTTCCTGGCGTTCGGTGAAAAAGTGGATGTTCATCCAGGTAAGCCTGTGAGTGTCAACAGGAACATGGAGGCTCTAAGACTCTGGGCTTATGGAAAATCAGTTTTAGAGCTAGCTAATAAAACTAAGGATGAGGAGCTTAAGCATGATCTTCTAAAGGTGTTGAGCGACGCTCTCAGGGAAGCCCCTTTTGAAACTGTTTCTAAAGAACAGGTTTCCTTAGCCATTGCTTTCAAGACGATGATAGGAGGGCTCGATGGTATTCCAAGATTATTGTCCGACGATATTATCCCGATTTTTATAGAGGAGCAGGGCTTGGAAAAATATGGGAAGGCATTAAGCCTGCTTAAGAACGGTCTTAACAGTCTTGTTGAAAAATATGGTAAGAGAGGGAACATGGTCGCGCTTGCTCACGCGCACATAGACACCGCGTGGCTCTGGCCGTTTGAGGAGACTAAGAGAAAGGTTTTCAGAACATTTTCCACAGTGCTAACTCTAATGGAGCATTATGATTTTAAGTATATTCAGAGTGCCGCCATATATTACGATTGGATCAAGAGCGAAGAGCCTTCAATCTTTGAGAAGGTTAGGGAGAGGATAACCGATGGGAGATGGATACTTGGAGCAGGATGGGTTGAGTTCGATACTCAAATGATATCCGGCGAATCACTGGCTAGACAACTCTTATACTCTCAAAGGTTTTACATGGAAAACTTCGGAAGAACCGCTGACGTGCTCTGGCTTCCAGACACCTTCGGATTCTCACAAACCCTTCCTCAGGCAGCGAGGCTTGGAGGCGTTAAGGTTTTCGCAACTCATAAGGTCTTTTGGAATGATACGAATACTTTCCCCTACAACGTGTTCATCTGGATTGCCCCAGACAACAGCAGGCTTAAGGCAGTAGCATTCGGCCATGGGAAGGGTGGCTATAACTCTGATTTCACAGCAGACAGTGTTTACGAGCAGTGGCAAAACTGGGTTAACAGAGATCACCCTATGCTTTACTCGTACGGCTATGGAGACGGTGGAGGCGGGCCTACTGAAGAAATGCTTTTGAGAGCTGAGGCGG
>JAOAJQ010000121.1 GCA_026414125.1 Thermoproteota archaeon | reverse complement strand
GCTGTTGAAACCGTTGTCAAAGCTTTCAGGAAGGGCGGTAGACTCATATATGTTGGAGCGGGCACGAGCGGCAGGATAGGGGTTATAGATGCCGCGGAATGCCCTCCTACCTTCGGCACAAGCCCAAGGATGGTTCAGGCTCTCATAGCTGGTGGAAGAAGAGCAATGTTCAGAGCTGTTGAGGGTGCAGAGGACAACATGAAGGCAGGCGTCAAAGACGTTAAGCGTCTAAAAGTTTCTGAGAGAGATGTCGTCATAGGTTTAAGCGCCTCAGGCAGGGCGCCCTACGTGATTGGGGCTCTTAAGGAGGCTAGGCGGAGAGGTGCAGAAACCATTGCTGTTGCAACAGTGCCGAACCCTAGGATCGGGCAATACGCCAATATAGTGATAACGCCAATAGTTGGTCCAGAGGTGATAGCTGGATCGACGAGAATGAAGGCAGGTACTGCGGAGAAAATGGTGCTTAACATGATTTCAACAGTATCCATGGTTAGAATCGGCAAGGTGTATACAAACCTGATGATAGACATTAAGCCTTTAAGCGTGAAGCTTAGGTCACGAGCCAGGAGGCTACTGCGTTTCTTCGCAGGATTATCAAGCGAGGAAGCTGAGGAAATATACAGGAAGAGCGGATATAATTTGAAGGTTGCCTTAGTCATGGCTTTAGCAAAGGTTAAGGCAGACGATGCGAGAAAAGCTTTGAAGGAAAGCCAAGGCTTGGTGTGGAAGGCAGTAGGGCTGATTCAGGAAGAAAATGTAAGGCGCGGCTTTAAAACTCGAAAACAATCACATCGTAAACCATCAGACTGTTTAGGGTGAATTCAAAACAGCCTGGAAGCTCTTTACCGGGCAGCATGCTTCTATCGCTTAGCTTAAACACCTTTCTAGGTTGATTACCCCTAATTCTAACTTTAATATTGTGCACACTGATTAAGTTTGAAATAGGTCTCTGCATGTCTCCAGTAGTGTTAATAAGGTGAACTAGAATCCTACCCGTGCTTTCCTGCTCCCTGACTTCGAACAGCACGGTCTCTGGAGCGTCAACCTCTACAATAGGGGGCTTACTCATTGCAAACCTAATGCAGTCAGTATAAACCTGGGAGATGTCTGGCATCCTATACCGGGTGTAAAAATCCTCGATCAATGAGGAGAAGTAGATCGTCTTGTTTTCGCCGTGACGCCTACAGATGATTGCAGCATAGTTCGAAACCCCTCTAGGAGCCGAGTAGTAGGCGCCTATGGGATTCATTAAAAAGCATGCTACAGAATCCTGCTTGCTAAAAACTTTAAGACTATATGCTGGCCTTGGGATTAATGCACCTGCAGTCATTGAGAAGATTTTCTCCCCAGAGTCTGCGAGCTTCATGTATTCCTCCCCAACCCTGGGAAGCATCATGCCATCGCATCTTTCTATGCCGAGAATACTCCAAAGCGGATTTTCAGATCTATGATTCCCATACTCGTCGTAAGAGCCGGTTTCAAAGGAGCAAATCACACTTCCACCTTTTCCAATGAAGCCCCTAATACTGTGGATCTGTTCACCGCTCAAGCAAGCAGAGTTTGGAAGAATGAGCAGAGAGTATTTCTCCAGCTTGCCTTTGGCAAGAGCATCATCTAGAACGACGTCGTACGGAATATGAGTGCGGCTTAAAATGGTTGCAGTACCCAGAATGGAGTTAGTGTAAATCTCGTCGCATATTGCTTTCCTAGTCTTCAGGTCTGTTTTCCTCCGACCGGTTTCCTCCTCTATTCTAAGGTCTCGTTCAACACCTGTTCCTGGGTCCACGTAGAGTTCCCTTAATTCAGACAGGTAGAACGTGGATGTTTGCGACGAGAGTAGTAGGGCGACTTCAGCCTTGGAGACGGTGTCAGTATAATACTCTTCATGCTTAGATACAAAGCCAAGAATATTTCTCATAGGGGTTAAGGCATCATCAAGCCTAGTGTCTAAAGCATAGTCGAACACTGCGAACCAAGGGTTTGCACCGCAGGAAACGGTTTGCGCAACTGAGATCTCAGCCTCGAAGCGCGGCAAGGGCACGTAATGCCAGCTTCCCAGCGCGTGGTGGCTGAATACAACCGCCGGCTTACCTTTTGCAACAAGATGCTTAGCTTCAAGCGTCCAGAAGATCAGGGGCATGGTTTGAGAGCCAGGGTGGAAAAACGCCTCAGCACCATTGAAATCCTCGTATTCGCTGAGTTTTTCGATGTTGCGAGCAACCCTCCAGCTTCCTGGCCACCAGGCTCCACCATTAAGAAATACGACTCCCTCCTTGTTAACCCTCTTAACAGCTTGACGAGCATCTTTAAGAAAATCAACCATAGACTCTTCTCTGAACTCTATGAATTTCTTCCATAGCGGGTTCGACCAGTCTTCCCAGCTGGGAACTTCACTGCCATACTTGTCTGAAAACTTCTCCCGGCATGATGCACAGTAGCAGCATTCAGGGAAGACCACAGGCCCATCTAGGAAAACCCCGTCTATCCCTGTTTTCATAGCCTCCTCTATGAGCTCGAACGCCCAGTTTCTCCACCCTGAGTTTACGCAGAAAGTCGTACCAGAGCCATAAAGCGGGTACACACTACCATAGCTTCTTCCATCTTCGACACACTGCTCCCAGTCAGCATGCCTCCGTGCAAAATCATAAGAGTACCAGTGCATGTTTAAGTATGCTAAGACTCTGATGCCATACTTCCTAGCGTAAGGCAAGTATTCTCTTATCAAATCAAAATCGCCAAGTGCAGGATATTTTTCGAATCTCGGCGTGTTGAAAGTGGTCAAATAGCCAAGCCCCGGAGCTATCCCAGGGGTTCCTATAACCCATTCACAGTTAATGTTCCATTCTTCCTTTTTCCACCGGGCCAGCTTATCCATGTCCGACTCCGCCATCCTGTTCAAAGCGTCAAGATAGTCAAGCCGCATCATCCTAACTGGTTTCATCCACCATTCCAAGTTTTCTCAAAATACAGTTAACGTAAGGTGTTAAAAAATATTGAGCAATAACACGTATTCAAAGCCGTCTTAGAATAGCACTATGCTAAGCAACCCTGTAATCTGGAACCCTTTTCAGCAACATTCCCCCTATCGGTATGGGTATGAGTTTCTGCGCTAAAGCCTTGGCCCTCTCCAGCTTAACCATGCTGTCAGCGTAAATCGTAAACAATCTGTCTCCCTTCTTAACCTGGCTACCCATTTTCTGCCAGATCATCATGCCCGCCCCCTTATCCCGAGGGGCCCCGGCTGCACGGCAAATTTGGATCACAGCGGCGTTGTTAACCATTTGAACATAACCATCTTCCCAAGCAGTAAAGTCATAAGTGTACCTGCCCACCTTAATATTTTCGGAAGCCACTTCAGCATCACCGCCCTGAGCAGCAATAATCTCCTTAAGCTTCGAGAGAGCTTTTCCACTTCTCAAAGTCTCCTCAGCCAGCTCCCTACCCTCACCCCTGTCGACTATACCGGCCATCTCCAGAAGGATTCCGGCTAGGACGCAAGACTTCTCAACCAAGCTTCTAGGTGCATACCTGCCTTCTAACGCCATCAAAGCTTCTCTAGCTTCGAGTGCTGGGCCTACAGCCCTGCCTAATGGCTGCGAACCGTAGGTTATTGCACATTCAACCCTTATCCCTACTCTCCTCCCGAGCTCTATGAAATCCTGGGCTAGGCTCCTAGCTTCATCCTCAGTCTCAACCT
>JAOAJQ010000011.1 GCA_026414125.1 Thermoproteota archaeon | reverse complement strand
GTGGGCGGGCTTAAAGCGTTTGAGAAGGATATCTACATACCTCTTAAATACGGTGTGAACCAGGAGGTTGGAGACACCCTGGGGCCGGGTGGTGTTTTCAGAGGTTTGAGAACAATACCGGTTCTCATCGACATATGCAGGGACATGGAGGAGCTCTGCCCAGAGGCTCTGCTGATAAACTACGCGAACCCTATGGCTATAAACTGTTGGGCTATGAATGAGGCGTCGAGAATTAGGAACGTGGGGCTCTGTCACAGTGTGCAGGGGACTGCTATGCAGCTTTCAGGCTACATAGGGGTTCCCTTTGAGGAGGTTTACTACTGGGTGGCGGGGATAAACCATCAGGCCTTCTTCCTAGAGTTTAAGCATCTTGGGAAAGATGCTTACCCGATGCTGTGGGAAGCCATGAAGAAACCGGATGTTTATGAGAGGGATAAGGTTAGGTTTGAGATGATGAAGGCCCTAGGCTATTTCATAACGGAGTCAAGCCACCATCTTGGAGAATACGTTCCCTATTTCAGGGTTAATGAGGAGAGGCGCAGGAAGTACTGCGAGCCAAGATGGTTCTACTACCAGATATGTCAGGAAGCGTGGAAGCCTCATTATGAGCAGATAAGGAGACAGATCTCAGGTGAGGAGCCGGTTGAAATAAAGCGTTCCCATGAGTACGGGGTTATGATAATAGACTCCATGGAAACAGGAGAAACCCGTAGGATAAACGGTAATGTTGAGAACACGGGTATCATAACGAACCTGCCTTACGGGTGTTGCGTTGAGGTGCCTTGCTTCGTCGACGAAGGAGGGCTGCACCCATGCTATGTTGGCGATCTTCCACCTCAGTGCGCCGCTTTAAACAGGACCAATATAAATGTTCAAGAGCTAGCGGTTAAAGCTGCTCTTGAGGCCGACAGGGATTTGGCTTACCAAGCGGTCCTGTTCGACCCGTTGACAGCCGCGGTTTTGACGCCTGAGGAAATCAGGAAAATGGTTGACGAGATGTTTGAGGCTGAGAGGGAGTGGCTTCCACAATTCTACAGGTGACGGTTTCCACTGAAACAATACTCCTGCTTCAAGAGCGTTTTCTATTCTTTTAAAGCCTTTCCAGCACAAAAATATGAGGGTATAGCCCGCCTGTTTCAACAACTCTTTCATGCACCAGCTTGAACTTCTTTGTCTTGAAAACAATGCTTCGCAAGGCTGTTGCCTTAAGGCTTATCAAGGTGATCCTGCCGTCTGGCTTAACTATTTTTGAAGCTGAGTTCAGGAAGCGAAAATATGTTTCCCTAAGATTCTTCTCCCTGCCCATTCGGATCCCGTAAGGAGGGTTCGTCACCAGTCTGTCTATGGTTGAATCATAATAGTCTTCAAGCCTCCGAGCATCGGCAATCCTGAATGAAACATGTTTCTCAACACCGGCTGCCTCAGCGTTTCTCCTCGCCCCCTCTAGAAACCTGCTGTTAATATCGCTGCCGTAAATCGTTATCCTGCCATCCCAAACTTGAGCTGCCTCTATAGGGATTGTGCCGCCTCCGCAGAAGGGATCTAGGAGAACATCCCCATCCTTAACCCCTGCTATCCTCAGCATTCCGTAGGCTAACGGCGCCTTTATTGCGGCAGGATGGTTAAACGGTCTTTCAAACCTCTTGTGTAAAGACTCCTTTGTCAACTGAACTCCTACATAACATTTTCTTCCTATCACGTCGCAGACAATGTTCACGTCGAAACCTTTCAGACTGACCTTCCTACCGTATTTCTCAACTAAGGCTTGCCCAGCGTATTTCTGAACCTGGACGGAGGTGAAAGCATGCTCGCCTATTCTCTGACACGTAACCCTAAAGGTTTCAGCATTCTCCAAATCCTCTATTTCAATGCTCTTCAACCCGTTGTAAACATCGAGCAGACCTTCTTCTCCTAGCCTTATTTCGAAAACGGATACGTGTTTCACAGCATGGTATATTGAGCGCAAAGAGAAAACCTTAGCTAGTTTCTCCTCCTCAACTTCAACACTAACCCTGCCAGGTAGATCATGAAACCTTAATGCTCGTGCCTCCAGAACCTCCATAACCTCTTTTTCAACAATGTCCTCAATACCCGGGTTTGTGGTGAGCAGAATAATCAACAATGTTAGCATTCGCTTTGCTCTATCGCCTTAAAAGCTTTATCATATGGAAGATTTAAAGCATGCTGATTTTCTCAGCGAGTTTAAACGCTTCGTGGAACCTGGAGGAACCCCTAAGCGATTCCTCAGCAATGTGGAAAACGTTTATCCTAGACTCTTTCAGGAGAATACGCCATCCTGAGGGTTCAGCCTTCTCCCATTTGCCGCCGAGGTTCCTAACGAGTACTTCACCCAGGTAGCTGCCAGTCATTAGCACCAGCCTCAGCAGTACCGTGCTATACGTGTTCTCCTCATCCTCAATGTCCACGTCCTTGAAAAGCTCCTTAGGCCAGTATGCGTCAATAACCCTGTCCAGCTCAACCAGCGAGCTTGGAGAGTAGTCTATAGGCTTAAGCATCATGCTGTAGAACCATTCAACGCACTCGGCTGAGCAATGTCTGAAGAAGGCTGGTCCAGCCTCAGCAAGCCTACTTTCGTCAGTCAATATCTTTCCATCCTCACACCGCTTATAATAGGTAATTTCAAACTCCTCCTTGCTAGAGGCCTCAGCCCAGTATTCTAGATACTTGTCCACCAGCTCCCAGTCTGTTTCCCCGGAGTCGAGCCCGCAGTCTTCGAAAAGCTGTAGCTTCAAGTATTCTGCAGTGAACAGAGCATTCTTAGAGTCTTGCCGTGATCTCAGGTTGCTTATTATCAAGCCTATCTTTGAAAGCCTATCGTCGTCAAGCTTGGAGTCAAGCAGTCTCTTAGCCATCGCGAAAATAGAGCGGAACATGAATGCTTTTTCAGCAGTGTCCGATGCTTCCTCCATGGAGTCGTTAACCCAGTCGTAGAAAACTGCAGCCAGCCTCATTCTATCCTCGTCACCGGACTCCATTATTCTTGTGAAAAATTCTCTATACTCCTTCATAATCACGGTTAAAACTGGTTTCCCCTCTTCTTCCTCATCCATTAGTTAAAAGGACTAGTATAAGCTTAAAAGTCTAGCGTAAGATTCCGAGCCTGAGGAATATGGTGCTTTTTAAAGGCGTGCTTTAACCTTAGCTGTCTGCTGTGCAATTTGACGCCGAGCGTAAAGCTTCGAAATCTCTTCCATCAAAGTCCTCTCCTTCTTGCACAATAACGTGTATGCATCCTGCCCTATAACAACATCTTTCTTCTCCCTTATTCTCTTAAGCTCGGCCTTCAGGTACCTGAGCAGCTCCTCTTCGCTCTCGCTCCAGCTCAACCGAGGAACACCTCCTTATAAAAGAGGGGTTTGGGACTAGACGAACATCTACCATCCATGCCTCTTTTTACACTCGTCGTTGTCACCTTTTCGACCCCTCCCCCCACCCCTCTGTCACTATTACCTTACCCAAATATTTAAGCTTTTTCTCTTGATTAAAACCCTTAAACCCTTTTGAACTGAAATGAACTAAAATAAACTGATTTAAACCGGATTTAAAGAGCGACCTCCACCGGTCTTAAAGACCCGGTTTGGAGAAGGGTTTAAAGACCACCGGAAAACACCGGCTTAATGAAAACTTTTTAATATAAAGCTGAAAGCACCAGCAGGATTAACCCGTAAAAAGTCAGAGTCACCACTATCTCTATTGTTTTCTCAGGGTATTCTTTTTTAAAAAATAGCTTAACAGGTGTCCTAATCATCCTTCCAACCAGCCGGGTTAAGGGAAGCATGAAGGGGGTTCTAGACCTGTAGTCAGCGTATTCCGAGCCATGTTTCCCAAGCATATCCTTCTCCTCGCGTAGAGCTATCCCAACAAGGATCAGGGCTGCGGCGACCCAGAATAATGGGGGTGGTGCGAAATATCCTCCCTTAGGAGGTGTGAAAACATACTTGTCGTAAACCAGTAGCCCGTAGCTCCAAACTAGGAAGCTTAAGTACTGGGGGTGCCTCGAATACTTGTAGACCAACATGTCTGCAAACCCTTTTCCCTGAAGCCTGGCGTAGAACCATGTTGCGCAGCCGGTGAAAAACAGGATTGAGGCTGTGAACACTATTGTTTCGAAAAGCGTTTCATCGAGCCTCCTACTGTCGACAGGGTTTAACAGTATTTTTAAACCGTCGTACGGCAGGTAGGCAATGTCTCCAAGCTCGAGAATACTGCCTGCCGCACTTATTTTTTCATAGATCGAAGAACCCGGTGAAATCTCTATGAAGGGGAGCCACATGATCCTCAAAAAGCCTATTCCCGAGAGGAAGAACATGACTGAGGCGAAATAGCTGAAAGTGGGGAGAAGGAGGCTGGCCGAGCCTAGGAAGCTCAGCTTGTATTTACCGATTGCGAACCCGAGTATTATCAGGGTTAAAGTGGCCCCTAGGCAAAGATAGCCTAAAGGTCTAACAGAGTCTACGAATTGTTCAGCCTCCTTCCACTCGCCGGCACCGTAGTGTGGAGTAGCCTCCATCATCAGCCCGTTTAAAAAGACTGGAAGCTCGAGCGTGGAATAAAGCAACGCGTATGAGAAGACTGCTGAAAGAATTATGGAGAGGAGAACCGACCGGGTTTTACGCATTAGACATCAGGCACTGGTTGTTTAAAACCCGTAGTTCTTCCTCACCCATGCCCCAACTTCTTTAAGCCTCTTAACCTGTTCCGGATCCAGTTCACCGCTCGGCAGTGGTCCAACGTTTAAAAGCAGGTTTGCACCGAGTCCGTTAACTTTCTTCAAAACCTCTATTAGTTCTGCACTAGACTTGTAGTTTTTATCATCCTTATTGTAGCCCCAGCTGTTGTTGATAGTCATGCAGGTTTCCAATGGTAGGTTTGAAACCTTGGCCTTGTTGAACCCAGCTGTGTTCTCGCCTGGAACATCCTGCTCAAATATTTGGAAATCCTCGCCGGGGAAGGGGTCGACATGATGATTATTACCTATGAGGGCTGAAGGCTGGAGTGAGCGTATGGTTTCATAAAGATCCGTTAAACGCCAGTCGGCGTCAGGCTTGTCCCACCATCCGTCAAACCAGAATCCTCCGACTTCACCATAGTTCTCGCAAAGCTCCCTGACTTGACCAATATAATAGTCCAGATACTTGCCCCAGTCTCCACCCGGCTTCCTGCCGGAGTATTGCCCAGTTACACCCAGTGGATAGTAATCCGGGTGATGCCAGTCAAGCAGGGAGTAGTAGAAGAACACTTTAAGCCCCATCCTCCCGGCAGCCTCAACCAGCTCCCTCAAGACATCCCTGCGGAAGGGTGTTCTAGTAACCTTGTAATCTGTGAGCCTAGAGTCATACATGCAGAAGCCATCGTGATGCTTGGTGGTGAAAGTTATGTATTTAGCACCAGCCTCCTTGAAAACGCTCACCCATTCGTCAGCGTTAAATTCTACAGGGTTGAAACGACCCGCAAGCTTCTCATATTCTTGAACGCTCATTTTCTCGTTATGCATAACCCATTCTCCTCTTCCAAGGATTGAGTAGACTCCCCAGTGTATGAATATTCCGAGCCTAGCCCTCCTAAACCATTCTACTGCTGATTCCCTGATGTGCATCCCAGTCTAACTTTTCCATGCTTGTTTAAAAAAGTATCGTCTGAACAATTTATAACCAACGCGTCGTAGACGTAAATATTTTTATTCCAACTTCCTTTTACTTAATGCTGATGAACCCTCGTAGACTACTCTACTTGTCTCGTTCAGACGTTGAAAAAGTAGCTCTCGACCTTAAAACCATCATCAGCCTCCTGGAGGAAGCCTTCAGACTTAAGGGTCAGGGCCTCGTGGAAATGCCTCCCAAACCAGGTATCCACACGAAGCCAGACGCCTTCATCCACGCGATGCCGGCGTACATCCCTGGGATGAGGTCCGCCGGAATAAAATGGGTGAGCGGCTATCCGGAGAACTATAAGCATGGCCTCCCGTACATAAGCGGGCTCCTCATATTGAATGATGTTGAAACAGGCCTGCCCTACGCGGTCATGGACTGCACTTGGATAACTGCTTATCGGACTGGTGCCGCAACAGCCCTGTCAGCCAAATACTTGGCTAGGCGGGACAGTGATACTGTCGGCATACTGGCCTGTGGTGTGCAGGGGCGTACAAACCTGGAGGCCTTAACATCTCTGTTTAAAATAAGACGCGTCTACGCTTACGATATTTCGAGAGAGGCGCAGGAAAAATACGTGAAAGAAATGTCTGATAAGCTTGGTGTCGAGATAATCGGGGTTAACGAGCCTAGGGAAGCCGTTGTTAAAAGCGACATCGTAGTGACCTCCGGCCCCATTTTGAAGAACCCTAGACCGACGATCGACAGGGACTGGCTTCAACCAGGCGGGTTTGCGAGCGCAGTGGACTTCGACAGCTACTGGAAGCCGGAGGCGCTTGCCCAATTCGACAAGATAAGCACTGACGACCATGCGCAGTTCCAATACTACAGGAGCATCGGGTATTTCCGTTCAACACCCAGCCCCTACGCGGACTTGGGAGAGATAGTTAACGGGTTTAAGCCTGGAAGAGAGAGCGATAGTGAGAGGACTATGGCGATGAATCTGGGACTAGCCTTAGAGGACATGGCGGTGGCTCCTGAAATATACAGGAGGGCTTTGGAGAAAGGAGTGGGAACCTGGCTGGAGCTTTGAAACGCTTAAGTTTTTTTGTTTTTTAGCCTCGGAATTCATAAGGTTGATGTTTAAGCACACTACTCTAGAAATGAGTATAACAAGCCTTCTATATTTCAGTCTGCTAAAGATGGTTTAACAATAACCACGTCGTGTAGCGTCCAACAACAAGAGCAAAGTATGGGAAAGCTCTTTGAAAACAAGCATGCTAAGAGCGATCCGCCGCCTGATCTTGAGGCGTTGCGAAATCTTAAATAAACTTGTCAACCGAATTCTGTTCAAGCATGTTTCTCAACGGTATAGATAGTAACTATGCTCCATTAATGGAGGAGCTGGGCTTCAGGTGGAAAACCGAATCTGGCGTAGAGATAGATGACATCTTATCCTTTTTCAAGGGTTTAGGCGTCAATTGCATAAGGCTTCGAATCTGGTTTGGAGATTCAGGTCCCTCGAGGCTTCCCTACGCTTCAAGGCTGGCTGAAAAAGCATTGGGCGTTGGCATGAGAATTCAGCCGACAATATTTCTCTCGGATAGTTGGGCAGACCTGTTTAAACAACCTGCGCCAGCGACGTGGGCTTCGCTTCAGTTCGAGACTAGGTTGAAGCTTGTGGCTTCCTACATCTCTAGAGTTGCAGAGTGTATGAAAAACTTAGAGGATGATTGCGCATACTACCAGATAGGTAATGAGATTGACTACGGTATATGTGGAGTGTTCGCTGGACGGAAGCATAGGAGGATGCGGAAGAGTATTGATTGGCTTAGGCGCAATATATGGTTGAAGGAGGCTCTAATACTGAAAGAGGCTATTAAAACACTTAGGGCTTACAGTGGAAAACCCGTAGCATTACACCTTGGAAAAAGCTGGGACCTTGTGCTTCTGGAATCTTTTATTTTAACGATGAATGAGCTTAATGTTGATTACGAAATTATTTGCTTCTCCTTCTATTCGTCTGGAATGGGGCTGAGTCTAGACCACTTAAAGAGTTTGAAAACACTTGGAGATCGCAATAGCAAAGCTGTAGCCATCGCCGAGTATGCTTATCCTTGCAAAATTCCCGGTGGCCAGTTCTGGTTCATGAATAAACCCTCACCGGGTTATCCTCTGACAGTAGAAGGCCAAGCACTCTGGATAAAGAACTTCCTTAAGCATTGCTTAGAACTAGGTTTCCTAGGTGCGTTCTACTGGAGCCCCGAGCTTTATCTTACTAAGGAGATGGTAAAGCAAGTAAATATGCCTCTCGAAATGCCTTTGAACTTCGGCTGGGGGCCGATGTCTCTATTTGACGAAGATGGTAAAGCAAGGCAGGCCGTGAATTCTCTTAAATATGGTTCACCCTATGCATAACCCGTAGTGCTTGATTCAACTAGTCCTTCCAAACACCAATAGTTAGCAGGCTGTTAACCGTCGGCTTACTTCTAAGATTTTTTTTACTTTGCTTCGGCAAATAGTTGACTTAAGCGTTTATCAGATCCCGGTCTGCTCGCAACGGAAACTTTTGAACTGTTCACCCCCAGAAGATCAAGTGGCGTCAGCAAGTATAAGAATACAGATAATAGTATTAGATCTGGCACGAGCACCAGCATAATCGTGTTCCATTCCAGTTTACAGTTAGGATGGCAAAATGTTTTTATTTAAAGAATTAGCTGCAACATTAGGATTGCAGCTTAACACTACTCCGTCTGAAGGGGAACTTAGGAAAATGCTCAGCGACTACTCGCACGCCATATACATCGCTAAGCTGGCCACTGGACCCGGTGGAACGTTAAGCGCCAGGCTGAACCGTGGAAGAACAATACTCGTTAAGCCGAGTGGCTTCAACCTTGGGGAGCTTAAGCCGGAGGACTTCGTAGAAGTAGAATTGGAGACGCTTAGGGTGGTGAAAGGAGTTTTAAAGCCGTCAATGGAGGTGGGGGTTCTAGCAAGCTGCCACTTAGCCAGAGATGATGTTAACGCTGTTATCCATGCTCACCCGCCTTTCTGCATAGCCCTGACCACGGTTGGGCTTAACCTGAATACTCCCCTCTACCCTGATCACGCGGTTTTCCTGGAGAAGGTTGCAAACCTGCCGTTCTACCCGCCTGGCTCAGAGGAGCTTGCTGAAGCAGCCGGGGAGGCTGCGAAAACTCATGACTGCATGCTCTTGAAGAACCATGGAGTGATCACTCTCGGCTCTTCGCTTAGGGAAGCATACTACAGGCTGGAGATAATGGAGGAGAGTGCTAAGATCACTGTCTTATCATCGATTCTGGCTGGACTGCTTAAACCAGGCGGGAAGCCTGAATCCCTTTCAACCGAGCAGGCTGAAGCAATCCGGAGGCTTCAAGCAGAAGCATATAGGAGGAACCTAGCGAAAAACTGGTGATCTTCCTCATTGAAGCTTGAAGGTTCTACGATGGTCTTATGGCTTTACGAGTCAATGTGCTACTGAGTCTCAAGCCTCTTCAGTTCCTTGAAATCCTCCCTGAGGGCCTCGTAGAGCCTCTTATAGATCCTGTAGAGCTGCCCGTATTTTAAAGCTGCCTCTTGAACCGGCTTAATTGTCTCGCTGCTCGTCAACCATTCGTTTATAACCTCATAGCCCTTAAGAATCCCCGTTCCAACTCCTGCAAGCAGGGCATCACCGTAGGGCGCACCTATGCTTGCAGCCAAGTATTCTACATCCCTGTTTAAAACGTCTGTTATAATCCTCCTCCAGACCCTTGACCTTGCCCCACCGTTGACGAGTATCGCTCTCCTTAAAGGAATCCCGGTTTCTAAAGCTGTTTCAACGCAGTATCTTATGGCGTACGCGATACCCTCTAGAATAGACCTATACATGTGGGCCTTAGTATGGTTCAGCGTTAAGCCGAAGAAAACTCCCCTGACATACTCGTCCCACCATGGGGCTCTCTCGCCAACCATCATATGGGGAAGGAATATCAGCCCGTCGGAGCCAGCCGGAACCCTTTCAGCCTCCATGTCTAGGATGCTGTAGGCGCTTAAACCAGCCTCTCTTGCAAGCATGCTTTCAACGCTTCCAAGATTGTCCCTGAACCACCTGATCGCGTAGCCTGCGGTTATGATTCCGGCGAAAGAATAGAACTTCCTGTCGTCATACGCCACGTGGGAATAGTTTATGAGCTTCGGGGAGAACCTGGGCTCGTCCTGGATGAAACCGTTGCAGACTGAGGTGCCAAGCATCATTGCGAGCTCGCCGTCGCCGAGTGCGCCAACCCCTAGAGCGGACATGGGCGCGTCTATTCCCCCGGCGCAGACAGGAGTGCCCTTAGCAAGACCACTTAGCTCAGCACCCTCTGAAGTAATCTCTCCGACAACATCCTTAGACATGCTTATCTTCTCCGGGAAAAAGCTCCTAGGTATACCTAGGTCTCTCATCAGCTCCTCGGCGAACCTTCTCTCCTTGGGGTTGAAAATACCACCGTAGTTGCCTATTGAAGAATAGTCAACCGACATTTCCCCGGTAAGCCTGTACACGCAGTATGCGTTAGGCGTAACCAGCTGGTGGATCCTGCTCCAAACTTGGGGCTCATTCCTCTTTATCCAGAGCATCTTGGTATACCCGTAGTATGGGTCTATCGTGTTGCAGGTTTCTTTGAAAACCCTTTCCTCCCCTATGTTCTCCCTGATCCACCTGCATTCCTCAGTCGCCCTCCTGTCAGCCCATATTAAGCATGGTCTAAGAGGATTCATCTCCCTGTCGCAAGGTATTCCTGAGCCGCCGTAGAGGCTGCTCACACAATATCCAGCTATGTCACGCGGGTCGATCGACGCCTTCTTCACAACATCCTTAATAGTCTGGCATAATGCTTGAAACCACACGTCGGGCCACTGTTCAGCCCAGCCTGTTTTAAGAGTTATCACTCCATATTCGGCTGTTGAGCTAGCGACCTCCCTTCCCTCCGAGTCCACAAGTATTGTTTTCGTTGCAGAAGTCCCTATGTCTGAACCGAGGAGGAACCCTCCCAACTTTAACACCTTAACTAGAATGCAATAACAACTTTTAAATTTATCGTACGGTTCTATATTTATACGATAATCAGTATAATCTTCTTCATTCCCGACAGTAATGCTATTGCTCCACACGACCTCAGTTTTTGAAGCTTTAAGACGTTTCCTCGCTAAGGCAGCATGCTGCTACTTATTTCAGGATGTCAAAATTATCTTCTTAACGAAGTTAATTATTTCAGCCTGGTCACCGGTTTCCCTAACCCTCTCAAACTCTTCTCTCCTACTGTATATTAACAGGGCTTTTTTCGCTAGGTTTGCGAAAAGCTCCTTGGATAGGTACATGGCTTTCACAGGATCCATCCTGTAGGTGAACTGATCCTCGCCGAACCAGCCATCGTAACCGGTGTCGACAGCAGCATATATGAAGTCAACCATTCTCCAAATGTCACCCGTCCCCGCGATCCTATCCTCATCATTACTGTGCAGCTTCGCCGTGTTAATATGGAAGTTAACAAGCGGTATTCCAAGCTTCTTCAAAGCATAGACTGTTGCAGCTGGTTCAACAGCATACATCTGTTCATGCCCATAGTCGATACATACGCCCATATTCATCCCGCCGCTCCTCTCGTTAACAGTCTTAGCCACTAGGGCTGCGAGATGGGTCGTCGGAATCACCATGTTCCCCTCTCTAGGCTCGTGGAGCTTAGCCTCAACGCCGAACACTAGACCAGCCTTCTTAGCCTCCCTGTTTATCATTTCGCAACCGTCAATGAAAAGTTCAAGCTGTCTCCCATAGTTAACCTCGAAATTATAATCCCAGCCGTCGGCCCCGGGCCACAGGGAAACGCTGCTGCACCCAATCTCTTTAGCCAGCTCAACAGCCTGAAAAGCTATTTGAAGAGCATCCTCCCTGATCTTCCTAGAGGGGTTCGTTATGCCGCCGAGCTTCCACTTAGGATCCGTCCAAAGATTCGTGTTCATGTTCGTAGGCTTCAACTCCAGTTTCTCAAGCTCAGCCTTAACCTCGTCCACAATGCTTTCAACCTTCCTGTAGCTTGAATCTATGAAAAGCACGTCGTGAAACTCAACACCATTGATCCCCGCCTTCTTAACCCTTCTAAGTTGCGAAATAATGTCGCTCTTGAAATCAGGATTATCACTATTATAGCCTCTGGTTGCGAACCTGTCTAGGAAATCTCCGGCAGCCCAGTGACCGGCTGCAAACTTTATTCCGAAGTCTTTGAAAAACCTGTCCACCATTTCGCCTTCAAGATACCCTGAATACTCCTCCTCAAGCTTCCTGAAAACTTCTCTACTCGTCCTCATTTGTCTTTAAAAAGTTTTGAAACTAAATAAGTTTTTCCCACCATGTTTCCTACATGTTTAAAAACCTTTTTTCAAACCCTTTCCCATGCGTCTTAAAGTCAGGGCAGTGCTGTTCGACCTAGACGGAACCCTGGTTGAAACCTTCGAAGCATTCCACATCATGGTTAACGATATTCTGAGGAGGTTCAACATGCCTGAGAGAAGCTTCAGCGAGAACGCTAGGCTTGTCGGGAAGACTTCCAGAACAATAGCTGAGACGATTGCTAAGGAAACAGGATTAAACATGAGCTCGGAGGAGCTTTCAACAATAATGGTTGGAGAGTGGATCTACACTTATATGCCTAGATACGGCAAGCTTTATCCTGATGCTCTGGAGACACTTAGAGAGCTGAAGAAGAGGGGCTACCTGCTTGGAGTAGTGTCGAACACGAGCAGGGACGAGTTGCCTAACTACTTGAATATCTTCAGAATAAGAGGCTTCTTCGACGTGACTGTCTCCGCCGGAGACTCTGAGAAGCCGAAGCCAGCGCCCGATCCTGTTATTAAGGCTGTTGAAACACTGGGCGTGAAGCCAGAGGAGGCTGTGATGATCGGCGACAGGCCGGAAGATGTTGAAGCCGGGAAGGCTGCAGGCGTATACACAATAGCGGTTTTAAGAAGCATAAGGCCGAGGGCTGAGCTTGAGACGGCTCAACCAGATTTCATTATAACCTCCTTATCTGAAATACTTACTCTCTTGAAATAAACTTTTAACGATCCAAGTTTTCACGGTTGGAAAAGCAAATACGGGTCTAGCCGGCTTCAAATCATCACAGTAGGAATTCGGGATAGAGTCTTAATCTAAGCTTCTTTTGGAACATAAACATTAAAAGACCTAGTCTCTGCACTGCTTCCTAAATACTATAATAACATTAGAATTTTCCTCAGATAAGAGCATACATCCATTGGTGATTCTGACGCCTCAAGCTTCTCGATAAGACAGTAGATCCTGTAGACAAGCCTATTTCACTACTCTTAAAAACATGAGTATTGCTAATTGTATTCTTTCGGTTCTATTCTTCTGATGAACTTAATTTTGTCTAATTCTTTGTAGGCTGAAATAACTTCCCATACGAAGTTTATCTCCATTGTTGCAACATAAACATAGTCTATGCCAGTAACTGGATAGGTGTATTCTGAAGCCCGTTTAATAATTAAGAAGTCGAGCCAAACAAGTGGAAGCGATAGGATTGCGTCAATATTTTTCTTTAAATCTAAAGGCTTCTTCCCTTTTTCCTCGATTATTTTGTTTATTTTCATACGTAAGTAAGTTGATTATCTCTACCAAAGCTAAAATGGATGTACACGTCTTAAGTCTGCCTTTCTCTATATCTCAAAGAATTCTTTTACAAGCCTCCCGTATTCTGGATGATTTTCAATAGCGTAAATGAAAACATTTGTATCAACATAAATCATCTGAATTCCTCTCTGCCTTCCCTTACGAGCTTTACTGCATCTAGATCAAGCTTTATCTGGGAAGTCAGAAACTTTACAGGGTTTTCATTTTCCTCGGCACGTCTACAACAACCATTCCCCTGACCACGTGCCATTCGACCTTTTCTCCAGGCTTTATTCCAAGATGTTTTCTTGTTTTCTGCAGTATAGTTGTTTGGTACTTAATAGTTACTCTACTCTCTTCCTTTTCCATATATCAAATAAGTATTACACGTAATACTATTTAAATTTCTTTTAACACCAATCGGTTAATCATCATTACTTGGAGGAAGTGGGAATAGGTCTTTATGCATAAAGGCTGAGCCACAATCAAACTTCTTTTAACTCTCCGATAAGCTTGCTGTAAAAACTGAACATCTTTTCATCTGCTACATGGAATTCGAAGGGCTCGTCGAAACCTCCTTTCCTTAGCTTTGCGATAACTTCACTAGGCTTCAACTTTGTTAGGATCAGTATGTCTATGTCACTCGTTAAGACATACTCGTCCCTCAATACGGAACCGAAAAGGAAAACCCTAGAGTCTTTATCTGCCTCGCCAATTATCTTTTTAATCTGTTTTAAGAGCTCTGGCAGGCTTTTGAATACTTCTTCTCTTCTAGCTGCTTCTCTAATTAAAAGCTCTTCCAATAAGTTCCTCAACCTCCCTAGCGAAATCAAGAAGTTTCCTTGCTTCCTCCTTCTCAAAATCCCTTGGGAAATATCTGGCAGTAATATAGGCGTCTTCCAGACTTGCAAATTCCAAGGCTTTTTCATCCGCGAATCTTTTAAACTCATCCTGTTTTCTTAGAATTTCTCCCAGTAAAAGAAAAAGCCTCCTTAAAGTATAGGTCTTGGGAAACTCTGCTCCTTTTTCCAGCAACTTGGCTTTTAGAAAAAGCTGTAACGATTGCTCTGTGTTGAAGGCAGCCAGATCATAATCACCCCTTGAGAAATGGAATTCAGCAGCATCCCTAAACTTCTTAGACCTGTCAAGCAGCTTTTCGACTTCCTCTCTTCTCATTGAACCTTTAACGCACTAATGAAATATAAGCATTTATTTACTAATGAGATGATTATGGTCGTGCTGCGCCTCATCTTAAACACTGCAGTAATAGAAACGTTGTTTTCAGTATACGGGTCCAACTGAAACTATTGAAGGAGCATACTGGTTTAGAAACATCCTGTGATACATCAGGCATTCTTCAACAGCATTCTTAACGGACCCGACTACCGTACGCTTGTAAACATCTCCGCCTACTACAACTTCGAAGGACTTGGAAAGGATTAGAGTGGCTCCAGAATATATCTCTATCCTGGCATTCCTAACTATGGGTCTTGTAATCACATTCAGGCTGGCAACGCCTCTGGAGTTGGCGGTAGCGCTGGCTACAGTAGCACCATTTTCATCCTTAAGCACTACGGTCCAACCCGGCGTGAGTCCTGTGACGTTCACAAACCTAGGGTCAGCGTCTGCGCATGCGACGAAGTCGTCGAACCTCGCGGTCAGAGAGCCGCTGCCTCGAGTCTCATCATATATACTGAGGCCAACCCTGCTTACTGAGATGGAGGTATCGGTACCGGTTAAAGTGCCTATTGTTTGCGTCCCTAGAATGTTGTAGGCCGTCAGACTCATCACTCCGGTGTCAATCCTCCTGCTTCCAAGAAATATGAACCAAGTATTGTCTGTTAAGGCTAGGTTTCCACTTTGTGTTCTCCGGTCCCATGCTCCGTTATAACGCCATATTCCCAGTCGCCTATTGCCCGCCTGAGGTGGGTTTGGAGTGAGACGAAATGTCTCCAGCGTGTAGAAGGCGCTGTCAGAACCGATCATTGCCAGACCCACGTGCTGACCTGGGTATGAAAGGCTGAACAGTTGTTTCGAGAGCACGTATATCGTGTTTGCTCCAGGAGGTATGTTGTTTACATAATAAGCAACATGTGCTCCCCCCCAGCTTCCAGAGGGTCCATCGGCGGAAACCTGTACGTAGCCAGTTGAGTTCCAGCCCCAAGCATTAGTGTTTGTGGCGAGCCTCTCTGAGAACGGGTTGGTGGAGAAATCGTCGTATACGAAAGCATTCCTCTTGGCGAGCTCAAGCTCCCCGGCAACGGTTCCGCCAGTGCTCTCCACTCTGGCGAAGGGAAGCGCATTAGGGTCTCTGCGCCCGCTAGTATAGTTATACCACAGGGTAGCGTTGAAAAAGGGGCTGACTGCCCTAGCGCCCTCCGTAAGGAAACCAGCCACCTTGAACTGTATCTTGTTAGCAGGGTCAGTATTATACACTTCGCTCGTAGCTCCCATTCTCCAATATATTGCGTCATACTCCATTACCCTCCTCTGGGCGTCAAAGGTAGTCCAGACCCAGAGCTGGTCTCTCCTTACGTTGCTTATAAAGTAGCTCCTAAGCTCGTTGATGAATTCTTCAGAGGCGAAAATCGCCATGCCTGCATATTCATTATAAATTACAGTCCAGTTGCCGTAAGCCTGAGCAGATGGAACATTAGGAGGACTGAGGTTCCTATCCCTATGCATGATGTTCGCAAGGTTGGAGTAGGTGCCGTTGACGATGCTCGGGTTTGCTACGGAGGTTGCGAAGGAGCCCCATTTGACTCTCAAGGGGCTTCCAGCATCAGTGGCAGTCCCGCCTACCATGCCCATTAGAGACATGTAGGCAATATCCATGCGGACGCTTCTAAGCCAAGTCGCGTTAACCCAATATAGGAAGTATGAAACGTTATAGGGAATGTAGAGAAGATTCTCGTAATACATTTCGTCGTTGCTCACAGGACCTGCTGGCGGTCTCTCCTGAGTCCTATTAGACTTTCTGAACGCCACCAGCCTAACCGGGGCCCTAGCTACAAAGATTCCGCTTTCATTCACTGGCTTCGGAAGTATTGTCCAGTCGTCCGCGGGAACCTTCCTCGGGAACCACCAGCCTCCTTCAGGCATCCGGTAAACATCGTAGCCTAGCAACACGTATTCTACATGCGTTCCGCTCCTCGGGTCGAGGAGGCTTATCGACCAGTCCACCCAGTGGCTCGTGGGGGTAGCCACCAGTGTTAAAACATATTTCCCGTTGTTGACGGTAGCGAAGCCAGCGTTCAGAGTCATGTTGAGACGGTAATTCGGAGGTGTGGCGTCAGCGTCTTCAAACCATGTCAGAAGAACCTTTTGCAGCCTGCATCCCGGCGGATAGTTCAGCTCGAAGACAAGCTTTGATCCGTTCATAATCCTCCTCCTCCAGTCTAGGAAATATTGGCTGTTCGGCCATAGATACCTGTCATCCCAAACCTCAGTCTGGTAAGGCACTTCTTCGAAAGTAGGGTTACTAGGCCAGTTTCTCGTCGCCATAACCCTAATCTGTTTAACTGGTGGAAGCGGGATCGGTGGATTATTAGTTGGTGCAGATATCTTAGTATTATACCAG
>JAOAJQ010000120.1:1562-3704 GCA_026414125.1 Thermoproteota archaeon | reverse complement strand
TACAGCGATGTTGAGAAACTGCTTCAGGCTGAGGAGGTCGATGCGGTAGTAATAGCTTCTGAAAACTCCAAGCATCATGCGCTCGCGCTGGCTGCGGCTGAGGCTGGGAAACACATGATTGTTGAGAAACCGATTGCAACAACCCTGCGGGATGCTGACGAAATGGTGTTGAAGGCGGAGAGGAAAGGTGTTAAGCTTCAGGTAGCGTTCGTAATGAGATATCACGACTCAGCCGTTAAGGCTAGGGAGACGGTTCTTTCAGGAGCAATAGGCAGGGTGATAGCGATAACCGCGACGAACCATGGGAAGTACCCGAACCTATGGTTTGGAGACCCAGTGCTAGCGGGAGGGGGAGCCATAATGGATCACACTGTGCACGTTGCAGACTTGGCGAGATGGTATACTGGAGACGAGTTTTCAAGGGTGTTCTGCCGTGTTGGAAGAAATATTAGAAAGGAGCTTAAGGTTGAGGATAATGCTCTACTTATGTGTGAAACCAGAAGCGGGGTTAAGGTGAGCATAGACTGCAGCTGGTCTAGGCCTGACACATACCCCGTCTGGGGAGACGTTTACATGGGGGTGTTCGGAGATAAAGGCTACTTGGTTCTAGACGCGTTCAAGTCAAACGTTTCCCTCGTAGAGTCAAGCTCGCCCATGACCTTCCAGTATTATGGGCCAGATGCGGATAGAAACATGATTCTCGACTTGGTGAACGTGATCAAGACGGACAGTAGGCCACGGGCCTCTGGGCATGATGGGAGGCAGGCTTTAGAAGTTGTGCTGGCAGCATACGAGTCCTCCAGAAGCGGCAAACCGGTTTCCCTGCCGATTAAAGATTAAGAAATACGAGTAGACCTCGAACAACGCTCTAGGCCCTGTGAGAGAATGTTTAAAAGAGCTTGGAGAATCTTCGATGCGTGTTGATAGACGCTCACACCCATATCGGCAGGGTTAAATCGTGGAGCAGAAGACTGAGGGGAACTGTTGAAACAGGTTTACGCGACCTGCTGGAATACGTTGAGGGCGAGAAGCTGGAGAAAGTAGTCCTGCTGCCGGTTGCAAGAAGCTACCCTGATATTGGAGAAGACATTGTTAAAACCGACAGCGTGCTCGAAGCCTATTCTCTCCACCCGGATAAGATAATCCCGTTCTGCGCTTTTAACCCGGAGGACGGTGGTCTGAGGGAGAAAATAAGGGAGGCGGTGAGGAGTGGTTGCAGAGGGTTCGGCGAGCATAAGGTTGAAATCAGGATTAACGCAGAGCAGAACATAAACCTTTTCAGAATCTGCGGCGAATATGGGCTTCCTGTGCTGATACATATTGACAGCAGGTTTAACCCTGATTTTGAGGGGTTCAAAGATGTTGTTTCAAGAGTTGAGGAAACGTTTTTCATAGTTCACGGTCCAGGATGGTGGGCTCAAATAAGCAGCGAGCAGACGGGTGAAGTATACCCGAATGGAAGAATAAGTGAGCCGGGTGAAGCCGTTAGAATTCTTAAAGAATATAGGAATGTTTACGCGGATATCTCTGCCTTCTCAGGGTTGAACGCGATTTCGAGAGACAGGGAGTTCGGCAGAAGGTTCTTAAGCGAGATGAGCGGTAAACTGATCTATGGGACGGATTTCCCATGCATAAACCCTGAGGGCTCGCAATTCGGCCCAGACAGATCCCACATATCCTTGCTGGAAAGCTATAATCTCGAAGAAGAGGTGTTGAATAAAATAACGCGTGAGAATATTCTTAAAATATTGAAGCATGATTAAAACGCCTCTTGAAAAACAGATGTTTAGAAAATTCGGATGGTGAAGAATATTAGGGTGGAAACACATCGAAAAAGCTTTTAATTGAAACATCGCATCCTCGACTAAGGTGTTAGCCTTTGAACGAGAAAAACGGGAATCCTTTCGAATTACAAGGCTTCTGGATGAAGGGGAACCTTCATGCTCACACTACTAATTCTGACGGAACACTGTCCCCCGAGAAGACGGTGGACTACTACTCCAGTTACGGCTATGATTTCTTGGCTTTAACTGACCACGGGAGGCTGACGAGAGCCTCGTCAGAGAAACTCCTGCTGATCCCGGGTGTTGAGCTGGTTTCCGGGAGGAGCGTTTTAGGAGGAGACTACCATATTGTAGCGAT
>JAOAJQ010000120.1:0-1555 GCA_026414125.1 Thermoproteota archaeon | reverse complement strand
GAGAAACTCCTGCTGATCCCGGGTGTTGAGCTGGTTTCCGGGAGGAGCGTTTTAGGAGGAGACTACCATATTGTAGCGATTAACGTTGAGGATGAGGAGGCATTGCAGAAACACGCGAAGGACTCTGTTCAAACACTACTGGACTATTTGAAGGAAAACGGCTTCGCCATAATAGCCCACCCCTATTGGTCGAATCTTACGACTCAGGATCTGCTCAACATAACTAACTATCTTGGCATAGAGATATATAACACTGGGTGTGACATTGAGGTTGCGAAAGGCTTCTCAACGATTCACTGGGACAATCTGTTGACGAACAGGATTAACGTTTACGGTTTCGCTGTTGACGACGCCCACTGGTATAGTAATCTGGACGCTCCTGGAGGATGGATCTTCGTTAAGGTTAGAGAGAGAAGCCTGAGCGAGCTGGTGAAATCAATAAGGAAAGGCCTTTTCTACGCTTCAACAGGCCCAGCCATAAAGAGGTTTTCCTACGAGACCAATAAGCTTGAAGCCGAGTTTACACCAGTTAGAAGAGTAGATGTGGTTTCAGAGAATGGAACAGGCTTCAGTATTTCAACAGACGTTTACAACATTGTTAGAAGAGAGCCGGGGATTCCTAAGATCAAGATTTTGAAGACTGAGAGAAACGGGGACGAGGAAGAAGTATACGCGGAGATTCACGGTAGGAAAGTATTATTCAAACTGTTAAAAACAGGTTTAAGCAACATCCGGCTGGAGGGATTCGACTTCAAGAACTACGTGCGGCTTGAAGTCACAGACGTGAACGGTGGGAAGGCTTGGACAAACCCTGCTTTCCTATGATTTTTCATGTTATTCTTAAGATTAGAGGTTTAAAGCATATGTGAACCGTCGCATGTCGCCGCAGTATTCAGGTCTTGAAAACCCTCTCTACACGTTGCGAAACCCATGGAGAACTCTTCAGCAGCCTCCCTTACTTTCAAAATAAGCTCTCTCCGAAGCCTCTTAGCCATGTATGTTGACCTGCCTAAGCGTTCACCATGCGAATAAGAATTCTTAAGTTCTTCCTCAAGCTCCGGAAATGCTGCTAAAACCCTTTTGAAATTATCTGGCTTAGCCTTGTAGGTTGAGGTTGTGACATGCCTAACACCCGCCGCGGATGCTGCTTTAATAACAGCCCTGATAGAATTAGAGTCATCATTAACCCCCGGGATCAGCGGGTCAAGCCTGATCATCGTCGGTATTCCGGCTCTGCTTAAGGCTTCAAGCATTCTAAGCCTGCTGACAGGATGCGGGGCAAAGGGCTCAAGCCTCTTTGCAACATGCCCGTTCAGCGTTGTGACTGTTACGCTTACGCAAACCCTCCCCTTGGAAAGAATATCGATATCCCTAGCCACCAGATTCGACTTAGTAACTATGAGCAGTTTAAAACCGTTCCTAATGAACACGGGGAGAACCTCCCTCATGAGGAGGCTCTGAGCTTCCCCCGGAGTATAAGGGGCTGAGCTGGTAGCAACCGATATAGGCTTAATCCTGTCAAGCTTCTTCAACTCCCTTTCAAGCTGCGGAAGAG
>JAOAJQ010000119.1 GCA_026414125.1 Thermoproteota archaeon | reverse complement strand
CCTCTATGGTTGCCATCCTAGGCTTGATCAGAAGAACCCGGCTGTCTGAAACCAGCCCTGATGACTCAAAGGCTTTGAAAAAGGATTCAAGCCTAGCTGAATTCATCACATGGGTTGGGCCGAAATCGTATGATAGCAACTCCCTTCCATAAACCAAGCCTAGGATCCTTCGCAACCCTCCTGAAACCATGTTTTTACAGTAACTCTTCAGAATATTAATTTTTAGATTTTTAAAGACTACCTTCCCTTCCACAGTCCGGACGGTGCAAGGTTCACGGAAACCGTTTTTATAACTGTCAACTCGTCAATACTGTATCCAAGCCCCTCTCTCCCGATTCCTGAATCCTTAACGCCTCCGAACGGGAAGTTTCCAACACCGTGTGCCGGAGCATCATTAACGCTAACCGTGCCGACTTGCAGAGTCTTAGCGACCCTCCACATACTGTATAGCGAGTTCGTGAAAACCGCAGAGTCTAAACCTAGGTTTGACCTGTTTGCAATCTCGACAGCTTCATACTCGTCCCTAACTCTTATTACAGGTAGGACTGGGCCAAACGTCTCCTCCCAAGCGATCTTGGCTTCAAGCGACACATGGTCGAGAAGCGTAGGCTCATAGATCAAACCATGGTTTTTCCCTCCAACTAGCAGGACGGCCTTCTTACTGACCGCGTCTTCGACAAGGCTTGCAACATGATTTAAAGCCTTCTCATTTATCAACGGTCCTACTTGAACATCCTCCTCCCAAGGATAGCCGAACTTGACTCTTCTAAATCTTTCTTCAAGCCTTCCAACAAGCTCGTCAGCAACCTCCTTAACAACCATCACCCGGCTTACAGCATCGCATCGTTGACCAGAATTCTTCACAACTCCCAAAGTAATCTTCTCCGCAGCAAGATCGAGGTCAGCATCCTTAAGAACTATTGCAGCAGCCTTCCCCCCAAGCTCTAGATGAAGCTTTTTCAAGCCTGCTTTAGCAGGTATCTTGGATCCGACCTCAGTGCTTCCAGTGAAGCTCACGGCTCTCACCCTTGGGTCTGAAATAAAAGTATCCCCTACCTCACCTCCTGGCCCCGGTACAACGTTTAAAACACCGTCTGGAAGCCCAGCGGCCTGCAGTGTCTTAGCCAGGATGAGCCCCGTTATCGGAGTGTCGCTAGCAGGCTTATGAACCACGCAGTTCCCGGAGGCAAGCGCGGGAGCAATCTTCGCTATCGGGGAGAAAAGAGGATAGTTAAACGGCGTGATAGCGGCAACCACTCCAACTGGTTCCCTTAGGACTATTGCAAACTTGTTCTTAGTGTCTTCAACCCAGTCTCCCGGAATGTATTCCCCATAGATTTTTCTCGCCTCCTCCAAAGTGAGCCTCATCCTTTCCCTAGCTGCGTTAACTTCACTCTTTGCATATGCTAAGGGTTTGCCCGCCTCCGACATTAGAATTTTAACCAAGTAGTCCTCATGCTTATCGATTAATCTGGACGCTTCCTTCAGTATTTCTATCCTGTCTATTGCTGCAAGGTTTCTTATTTTGCTCCTTGAGGAATCAGCCTCTGAAATAGCTTGGAGGGCATCATCTTTGCTTCCCAGCGGGGCCTCAGCCAGAACCCTCCTCGTTGAAGGAGATTTAACACTGAAGTATCTCCCGTTTCTAGGCTTTAGCCACCTCCCTCCTATGAAAAGCCTGAACCTCTTCAACCCCTCTTCCTCATCATAAATATCTCTGAACTCTTCGGGAAGAGTTATTTCGTCAAGCTTGTTTGAAATCATGAGGAGCCGGCTCTATAACATGTTTATAAGCCTTCTCCGCATGCTGCTAACGGTCTAAACGGAAAAGAATATTTATCAGGTAAAAATGTTTAAAACGAATTGAAGAATCCTACGGTGGTATTTCAGAAGCCTAAAAGCGTTGGTGTTGAAGAAAGGGAGATCCCACAGCCTAAGGGGGATGAAGTTCTCATAAGAACCAAGCGGAGCCTGATCAGCATTGGAACCGAGCTAACTATTTTAAGTGGAGAGTTTCCCCCGCAGTCATACTGGGCGAACTATGGCAAATATCCATTTATCCCTGGATACGATAACATAGGTAGGGTTGTCGACGTGGGTCCTGATGCTGACCGGAGCCTAATAGGGAAAACGGTTGCCTCATACTCCCCTCACGCCATGTATGTCTCAGCCTCCCAGAAGGATGTCATGCTCGTCCCCCAAGGTGTTTCTGAAGAGGAAGCATCCTTCTTCACAATAGCGGAGATCGTTATGAACGGTGTGAGGAGAAGCCAGCTTTCATTCGGCGAATCCGTCGTAATCTACGGTGCGGGGCTACTCGGCCAGTTTACCGCTAGGATCTGCAAGATGGCAGGTGCGATGCCAGTTATCGTCACCGATGTCTCTGATAATAGGCTTGAATACCTTCCCGATAACATCGTCAAGATAAACCCTTTGAAGCAGAATGTCGTTTCAGAGGTTGAAAGATTGACTAAGGGAAGAATGGCTGATATCGTCTTTGAGGTTACTGGAAATCAGAATCTGATCGTTGAAGAGTTTAAATGCTTAAGACGACTTGGAAGATTCGTTGTGCTAAGCAGTCCAAGAGGCCCAACCTACATCGACCTCCACGACTATTGTAACGCTCCCAGTTTCACCATAATAGGGGCGCATAACATGTCGCACCCACCGGTTGAAACCCTGAACAACCCTTGGAGCAGGAGAAGGCATGTTGAGTTTTTCTTCGACTTGCTTCAGAACAGGGAGCTTGAGGTTTCTAGACTGATAACTCACAGGGTATCATACATGAACGCTCAAAAACTTTATGAGCAACTTCTGAAGGATAGGACGATAGCACTCGGAGTGATTCTTCTCTGGGATTAGGGATTGTTTCAGTCAGTCGAAAAGAATAGAAGTTAGAACTGTGGTAAAACTTATAAACCGGCTTATGAAAAGCCACTTCATGAATGTGCTCCTAGAACCCTTAATAACAATGGTCTCCTTTTTGCTCGTATTGTTAATAAGTAGCGAGTTGGCAATCAAATATATAGTTAAAATCTCTGAATTAACTGGTTTAGGGAAGTCTCGTGTTGGTTTTACATTCCTTGCAACAACCACCTCTCTTCCGGAGCTTGCAGTCGCTTTCTTCTCAGCAATATCCGGCGAAGCAGCAGTATCCGTCGGTAATGTCCTTGGCTCAAATGTTGCTAACATCTGTCTAGCGATTGGACTAGGATTGGTTATTTACAGTTTTAAAAGGTCAGAAGGGATTTCTGCTGTCAAATTCAAGCCAGATGAGCTTGACATGATGTATCTAGGTATCTTTACAGCTTCAATCATCCCTATTCTTTTGATAACTTTTCTTCCCGCGAGTCAAATCGTCGGATTGTTGCTCATAATCATTTATGCTTATCAGACCTATAAAATAATTTCCAAAAGAAAACTAGCAATAGAGGAGTTTAAAGAACCTGTTATCGAGAATACGCCGCAAAGAAAGAGGATTCTAATGATCTCAATGGTCTTAGCATTCCTAGGCATCATAGGGGTTGTTGTAAGCTCAGACTTCATTGTCAATTCGACAGTAAGGATCTCTCTCTTAATTGGAGTACCAACCTCTTTAATATCTGCTACGGTTATTGCTGTGGGAACTAGTTTTCCAGAGATTAGTCTTGGTATTCAAGCTATGCTGAAGGGGCACGCCGAACTAAACTTTGGAAATGTAATCGGGAGCGGTTTCACTAATATTACACTCATACTTGGAGCGACGCTTTTATTCTCTCCCACAATATTCAGTATAAGAG
>JAOAJQ010000118.1 GCA_026414125.1 Thermoproteota archaeon | reverse complement strand
CTACTGTTCAAGAACCAATAAACTATGATCATTGGCCTGATGAGGAGTACGACCCGCTTTTCAAGTTTGGGTACGGGCTCAGCTATACGACATTCGAATACAGTTGCCTGAATATTACTCCGGCTGAACCCCTCTTCACAGACACCATCATAATTAGCGTGAACATTAGTAACACGGGAGCTCGTGAGGGTAGTGAAGTAGTTCAGGTTTATGTGAGCGATGTTGAAAGTAGTCTGCCGACACCTGTGAAAAAGCTATACCGCTTCCAAAAGATACTCCTTAAGCCAGGCGAGACACAAAAAGTAAGCTTCACCATCCCTGTTTACGAACTGGGCTTCTACACAGACGGCCCGGAGAAAACTGTTGAAGAGGGAGTATTCACAGTGAATATAGGGGGGTTAACCGCAAGCTTTAAGGTAAGAAAATAGACTTTTCAAGCGTAGTCCTTAAATACATGGTTTCCGCCCTTTTTAGTCACCAAGTGGCGCTAGTTGGCTCATAAACCCGAGGTCGTGGTCAAAATCGGCACAAGCGTGCTGACAAACCCTAAAGGCTGGATCAGTGAAGCAAGAGTCGGGGAAATAGTTAGACAGATTGCGGAAAACAGGAGCAAGATGAAGTCGGTAGTTATAGTTACTTCCGGGGCTATTGCAACAGGCTTGTCTAAGCTTAAGATAGAATCGTCCCCAGGTAGTTTGAAGCTTACGATGAAGCAGGTTTGCGCGGCCATAGGGCAGCCAACCCTGATGGCACTATACACGAAGCATTTCAACAAGTATGGAATAAACACTGCGCAAATACTTCTTACTGAGGAGGATTTAGCAAACAAGTATCGCTACAAGAATTTTTGGAGGACATTATCCGCTCTCATGGATCAGGACGTAGTACCCATTATAAATGAGAACGACGCTATCTCTGTTAAAGAGCTTGTTCCAATAAACCCTTATGTGCCCGACTCTGTCCGGTTTGGAGATAATGATAGGCTGTCAGCCATAATAGCGTCGAGAATAGGCGCCGACCTGCTCATAATGTTGACTGATGTCGACGGGTTCATGATGCCTACTAAAAACGGTGTCAGAATTGTAAAGGAGCTTAGGAAGGTTAACAAGAAGATTCTTTCTTTCGCTGGGTCTTCCGGTGCTCTGGGTAGAGGCGGTATGCTTTCTAAGCTTCAAGCGGCGGCAATAGCCTCTAGATCAGGAGTCACAACAATAATAGCCAACGGTTTGAAGAGAAACATTATATCTAGAATACTGAACGGTGAAAACGCTGGCACTATAGTCCGCCCGCTGCGTAAAAGATTTAAGTCTTAAGAAAGGTTTCTTCAAGACCGTGTTGGGCGTGGAGGAGGTTGTTGAAAAATCCAGAAAGGCTAAAGAGGCTTCTCTGAAGCTTGGAGTGGCTACGACGCCTGTTAAAAACGCCGCATTAGAAAAGATGGCTGAACAGATTGAGAAACGTAAGGAAGAAATAATACAGGAGAACAGGAGGGATGTTGAAGCAGCAGAAGCCAGAGGAGCCTCGTCCTCTCTGATAGACAGGCTACTGCTAAACGAAAAACGGGTTAGAGAAATGGTTGAAGGTCTCCGTCAAGTTGTTTCCTTACCAGACCCGGTTGGGGAAATAATTGAGGGTTGGAGAACCAGGCACGGCTTAGAGATAAAGAAGGTTCGCGTGCCTCTCGGGGTTATTGGAGTGATATATGAGGCTAGGCCCAACGTTACGGTAGACATAACTGGCTTAGCATTAAAGGCTGGTAACGCTGTCGTCCTCAGAGGAGGCTCGGAAGCGTTAAACTCGAACAAAATACTTGTGGAAATAATGAGGAATGCTGTGAAAAACCTTGTCGACCCTGAGGCTATACAGCTAATAGAAAACCCCAGCAGGGAGCTCGTCGGCTTACTTCTGAAGCAGGACAAGTACATAGATGTTATAATCCCGAGGGGAAGCGCCCAGTTTATAAGATTCGTTAAGGAAAACTCGCTAATACCTGTGATTGAAACCGGAGCCGGCAACTGCCATATTTTCGTGAACTGGGACGCAGACTTAGAAATGGCTACCAAGATAATAGTTAACGCTAAAGTTCAAAGACCCGCGGTATGCAACGCGGTTAGGAAAGTCTTGGTGCACAGTAAGATAGCGGAGAAATATCTTCCAAAACTGGTTGATACTCTGAGAGGCTACAACGTCGTAATCAAGGGGTGTGAGAGGAGCAGGATGATAGTGCCAACTCTGGTTGAAGCTACTGAGGAAGACTGGTACGAGGAATACATGGATCTGACGCTTGCCGTCAAAATAATTGACAGCTTGGAGGAAGCCATACAACACGTAAACAAATATGGTTCAAAGCATTCTGATGCAATAATAACGAGCAACCTACAGGATGCTGAATTGTTTACGAGACTAGTGGACTCATCAACAGTATACGTTAATGCTTCAACTAGGTTTACCGACGGAGGCCAATTCGGCTTTGGTGCGGAAGTAGGCATAAGCACGCAGAAGCTGCATGCCAGAGGTCCCATGGGCCTGAGAGAAATCACTACGACGAAATACGTGGTTTACGGCTCTGGACAGATAAGGGAGATATAGACAGAGCTAAGACGAGTGAACATTGCTTTCTCACACCACGAATAACACGCGGAGAAAAGAATATAAGGCTTCAAAAAATCCCTATCTCGGAACGGGCCGGTAGTCTAGAGGTAGGATCCCGCTCTTACGAGGCGGGGGCCCTGGTTCAAGAGTTATAAATACTGAAAATCCAGGCCGGCCCACATTTCTCAACAATAAGTGTAAAAAGAATTTAGAGTTTTAAAGCATGATAGCTATTCCGAAGAGGCTCACTAGGATATCAAAGGGCACCTTTCAGCCGACAAACGTAAGCAGTAGATGGATAGTCATTACAGGAGGTTGGCGCATGGAGGTTGACCATCACCGGCTTACCCTTTCCCCCGACAGCCCTGTTTTTCTCTTCTCTACCACAGTCAGCGTTTCGAAAACCGCCGTGAATCAAATACTTTTCATGATGTTTATGGATCACGTTCATATTCAGAGATAAAATACAAATGACAAGACAGGTTAGAAGAATCCTCGAATACTCGATGGAATATATGAACCGCCTTCTAACCTCCGGGTTCATCACCATCACTTACCGGATAAAGACTGTTAAGCATAACTGTTAGACCTGAAAAAACACACGCTAAATGACTCGGTTAGAAGTTATGGCGAGGGCCGGATTTGAACCGACGACACCCCGGTTTCTGAAAGTCCTCAGGCATACCGAAGATCGTCTTCAGCCGGGCGCTCTCCCAGGCTGAGCTACTTAGCGCTTACGAGTCTCGCCTCCTCGCCACGAATTATCTTTTTTAGGGTATCCGTATTTTAACCTTTCTTCAGGGATTGAGGATATGTTTCATAATACGTGTTGACTCTAAGCCTTAGCTTGGGTTTGATATGTGCCAATCTCTCTTGGGTTTAGTTAGATTAGATAGTATAATATGGTTCTGAAACCTGTTGCCTTAGGGTTCTCAGGGTTTCTCTCACCAGGATTAGTAATGCTTTTTATTGTTCCTCTGGTTTTTAGGCATGTTTAACAGGTTTTTCACCATTTTTAGAGTCATAGTGTTCCCCGCCTTCTGAAGAGGGGCAAAACCTTTTTTAATATTAGTTTTATTGTTGATGATGATCCGGCAAGCTGCTTTGTGGCAGCATGTATGGACTACACAGTGTGCTTCGGTTAAAAAGGGGAACAGGTTGCAAGAATATAGTGGGTGGTCATGAATGTTGGGAGAAATAGAGGGTATAGAAGAATGGATAC
>JAOAJQ010000117.1 GCA_026414125.1 Thermoproteota archaeon | reverse complement strand
CTTGCAACACCAACCGCTACACACCTGTCGTTCTCCCTGAGGAAATCGAGTACTTCCCTAATCCTCGTCTTCGCATCCTCCTTAATTATCGGGCGGTTTAGCATGATCCTTGCTGAAACCTTCTCCATCAGCTCGTAAGACGGGAAGTATATCGCCACCCTCCCGTTTACTGATTCAACTATCCTGTTGAGCCTCTCAGCTATCCTGCCTATCATCTCCTCCCTAAGCTCGTACTTGGTTGTCACAGCCTTGTCAACGAGTATCAGCCTGTTCTCCCTTTTAAACGGCGACGGGAGGGAGAGCGTCGCCACCCGCCGCTCATCCAAGCCTAAAACATCCCTATAGTAGTCAAAATCCCATAGTGTTCCAGACATTAAAACGGTTGACCTAACCCTGTTCAGGTTTCGAGTCACCCTTGAAACATCTAGCAAGCATATTCCCAGCCTGACTATCCTCCTGCCCCCAGCGTTTTTCTCAACCCTAGCATATTTCACAGTGTCATCCGAGTTCTCAGAAACCCATCTTTGAACAAACTCCGCGATTCTCCCAAGGTACGAGACAGGAGGCTTTCCCGAGTCCATTTTCATCGAAACTATTCTCTCGGATTCCTCCAGCATTTTCTGGAGGGTTTCACGCACTTTCTCCTCAGGAATGGCTCTGAACAAAGCCTCTTCTCCTTCTAAAACATGATTCTCCCCAATGCCTACTTGCTTTACAGCGTTTCTCCCAAGCCTGCTCATGAACGCTTTGAAAAGCCTTATGAAACGTTTTTCTTCAAACCCGTATTCAACAGCCTCTTTCCAGGCCCTTGAGACTGTTCTCGTGGAAACTTCGTCTGAGAGGAGCCCTGAAGCAGCGGAGGGGAGCGAGTGAGCCTCGTCGAAAACAATGTTCACACCGCTCATCTGCATCCTCCCTCTGGCGAATATGCTTCTCCTAGCCTCGTCTATCAGGAAATGGTTATAATTGCCTACGATGATGTCTGAGTCCGCAGCCGCCAGTCTGGTGAGCTCATACGGGCACATTCCGCGGGAGGAAGCCTCGTCGTACAGCTCGTCCGGCATTAAAACATGCTTGACACCAGCCTCCTCAAGGAAGACTATTGCCTCCCTAGAGGGCCTCCAATCCCTGAAAACCTTGGCGTAGAAGGCGCACGATGATCCTGAAACGTTCTTCTTAAGCCTGCTGCAATACGTTAGGAAGCTCCGGTAATCCATTCTCCCAACCTCCAGCCTCCCCTTGGCTATGGGACACATCTCCTGCCTGCTCACCATCAGCGTAGCCCTAAGGATCACCCCAGTTTTTTCGGCAATAGTTTTAAGCTCCCTAGCGTATATTTCAAGCTCGTTCCTCGTCCTAGTCAGTATGAATAGTTTCCCAACTTCCTCAATCTCCCTAGCCATCAAGTATGCTGTTAAAACTGAAACGGATTTCCCAGTTCCACACGGGGATGATAGTAGACCTATTCTCCCACTTGTGAGAACACTGAAGATGAACTCTATTGCTTCAAGCTGGTGTTTCCTGAACTCTGAATAGGGAAAGTATTTCCTAGCCCATTTCTCCACCGTCTGATGCAAAGGTTTCTGGCATCCTCGTTCCAAGGAACGCTTAAAAGCATTAGCACGCGTGCTTAACCCTGAGAATCCTGCTTTACACCGGTGCTCTCCCCATTCTTTCCACCCACCTTAAAGACTCTCCTCCTGCGCCATAGTCTTATAGCGAGAGCAGCCAGCAGCGGGGTTACGGATATCAGTGGAAACAGATCCACCCCTTGGTTACTCCAAACTCTAACTACGTGGGGGACAGTGTTCTCAGAGTATGCTACAAGTACGACGGGGTTTAAACCGTGCCCGTCTGGAAGCTCTAGGAAGGCTTCCAGACATGATCCAGGCTCAAGGTCTCCAAGGTTTTTCTCATCACCAGTATCCGCCACCTTAACCCTGACACTTCTAACAACCAGATGCTTGGCGAGAGACCTGACCCTGACCCTAATCTTTTTACCATCGTATTCGGCATACTCTATTCTCAGCGTAAGCCTTTCGTCGAATGAGAGTCCTCCAGAGGGGCTTAGGAACACCGTCATGCTCGAGTTGTCACTCTGGACTTGAAGAATCCTTATCGAGCAAGATGTTTCCGGAGGATATCCTTCAACCCTGATCTCCAAAGGCAGGCTGACTCTGTCTGCGTCAGCCTCTAAGCTTAGGAATGCCTCAAACCCGTATTGGTCTCCCTTTAAAACCAGGCTGCTCCAGTCTAGCCTAACAATCCTGACTTTGCAGTCCCCGACTGTCCTCCATACTCCGGAAGGATGCGGGTCCCATTTGAAAACCACTATTCTCTCAATACAGGAAGCGTTGTATTCAGAATCGTTTAAAGCCAGCATTATTCTACCCGTATCGTTTGACAGAACCCTCTTCCTAGAGAGGCTTGTGTAAACGGGTAGGCTGCTCACCGGGGAACCGTTGTGAGCCCAGCGTGCCGTGGCGCAGAACATCCGGGTCCCGTTCGATTCCAAAATGTAGTTTGAGGTTATGTTGAAGGCTGTGAAAACAGCCTCTATGCTGAGCACATCGCTGTAAACATTTTCTTCAAGTGCCTTCACATAATAACGGTAAACGCCGGGTTTGAACTCGGTCCAGTTGAAGCTGACCCCGTTGCTGGAAACTATGCTGCTCCTCACAACAGTCCCGTTTGAAGACACGACTCCAATCCTGATCCCGCGGGCAATGCTCCCATTGCCCTGCCACACTACTCTTGGTATCGTGATATTAAGTAGATCCATTATGTTCAGCATAACGCTACAGTAATAGTTTTCCAGAAGAATGTTGTTCACGAGGACCGTGGGCCCAGTGTCCTTAGGGTTTCCGAGCCTCACCCAGTTGGGAACCAGGGTTACGGTGCACGGCTCAACGCACGGTAGGAACCCGACAGCATCGAAGGACGCTTTGGAAAAACCCTTCTCAGGTATTTTCAACCTGAAGGACGCAGGGCTCCTTCCGACGAGCCCGGTCTCAACCCATCTTACTTCAAGCCCTTTCAGCAGCATGCTGTTGAAAGAGAGTCTTGCCGAAACCGTTACTTCAACCTCCTCCCCGGGTCTGCCGCCTACTACTGTTCTAGACGCTTCCAGCAGTATTCTAGTGAAGACGATCCTAAGGCTGGCCTCCCCCTCTATGAACCCGTCGCTCGCCTTCAACACCCCATCGTAAGCAACATCCCTACCGGTTAACCTTAATACGGCAGCGCCGTCAACCCCTGTCAGGGCGGAGGAGCCTGAAGGCTTAAACTCCACCAGTAAGCCGGCGACCGGTGTAAGGCTGTGAGAATAGACTGCCCTAACTGAAAAGCTTGATGAAACGTTGTTGCAAGCATAGTAAGAGCCTTCGAAGAAAACAGTGTCAAAGCTTGAAACCTCAAGCCTGATCCTTGTGAAAACTATTCTTACATAAGCTTCCTCGCTAAACCTGGCTCCTTTCTCGTCGACCGCGACGAAGGCTAAGCGTTTTTCACAGTCTTTTTCAGCGTACGAGAAAACAGCCTCCCCATTCATCCCAGTTAAAGCCACGTTGCCCCCTGAATCCCTTATCCTGACCCCAGTCGCCGGGCTCCCGTCGTGGGAGAGATAAGCTGAAACAGTGACGCTCACGGTGTAGCCGCTCCTGGCCCAGTAAACCCCGCCTCTGAGAACCCCTCCGGAAACATTCTTCACAGTAAGCCTGTAGGATGACCATGTTACCGTGAAGGTCGCGTTCCCACCTGTCGTAGAAGTTATACCCCTGTAAACCCTAATGGGAGGGCTGAAAAAGTATTTTTTAACACCGGGGCTGGACTCTGAAACCCTGTAGACGTCTATCTTGGAGTATTCTCCAAGACAGTCGGAAACCCTGACCCTAAGCTCAACAGTCTCGCCGAGCATGCGTAAACCTAGGTCAGTAGGTCCAAGCGGCTCTATCC
>JAOAJQ010000116.1 GCA_026414125.1 Thermoproteota archaeon | reverse complement strand
GCCACTATGGTCCTTTGGACTATGGATGTCTCGTGCAACATACCGGAATAGGATAGAGCTCGAGGAAGTTGCTCAAAGACTGAGAAGCCAGCAAATACCTTGCGATGTGCTGCACATAGACCCATCTTGGATGAAGCCTAAGCATTACTGTGATTTCGAATGGAATGAGGATGCTTTTCCGAATCCGGATGACATGTTTAAAAAACTAAGGGAAATGGGTTTCAAAGTATGCTTATGGGAGCAACCGTATGTTCCTAAGGGTACAGCCATGTATGCCGAGGGCCTTGAAAAAGGCTTCTTTCTTAAAAATATGAATGGTGAAGTAATCCATATCCCCGACTTTGAGCTTTGCGAAGTAGCCATAGTTGATTTCACCAACCCGGAGGCTAAGGAGTGGTATAAGAGTAAGCATTCGAATCTGCTTAGAAAGGGCGTTTCAGTCTTCAAATGCGACATGGGTGAAGCCGTTCCTGAGCAAGCAGTTTTTCACAACGGGAAGACCGGGATGGAGATGCATAACCTCTACTCTCTCTACTACCAAAAGACTGTTTTTGAAGCGGTGGAAGAGGTTCATGGAAAGGGTAATGGTCTCGTCTGGGGTCGTTCCGGCTGTGCTGGAATACAGAGGTACCCGGTTCAATGGAGTGGTGACAGCCATGTTACATTTGAAGACATGGCCTGCGTGTTGCGCGGCGGGCTGAGCTACTCGCTGTCCGGAGTGCCTTTCTGGAGTCATGACATAGGTGGCTTTCAAGGGCCTAAGCCGAGTCCAACACTCTACGTCAGGTGGGCCCAATGGGGTCTTTTAAGCCCGTTCTCTAGATGTCATGGTACAACGCCTAGGGAACCATGGGAGTACGGTGAGGAGGCCCTGAGAATATTTAGAGAGTTCGCCCGACTCAGGTATAGTCTCTTACCCTATATTTACTCGCATGCGTGTGAAGCATGTGAAACAGGTATCCCCATAGCCAGGCCGCTGGTATTGGAGTATCAGGAGGATCCGAATGTGAGGAAGATTGACTTGGAGTATCTATTGGGCTCAGCCCTGCTTATTGTACCCGTTCTAAACGAGGAGGGATATGTAGAGTACTATCTGCCAAGAGGCGAATGGTTAAACTGGTGGAGTAAGAAGCCGGTTAAAGGAGGGTGCTGGGTTAAGGAGAGCGTCCCGTTGCACTTAATACCCTTGTTCGTCAGGGAGAACTCAGTGATACCAAGGGTGGCTCCTGTGCAACATTTGGGTGAAAAATTTGAAGAAATGATCCTCGAAATCTTTGTGAAAGACAAGGCATTCTTAAAATACTTTTTCGACGAGAGTTTTCCCATAGAAATTTCAAGAGAAAATAGCTTCTTAAGGCTGAGAATGGGGCCTTCAAGAAAATCGTGGAGGATAGTTTTTTACGATGAGAATAAGCCGCTCAGAATCAACTGCACAGGAGGAGACATTATCTCCTACGAGTATAATAGTGAATTGAAAGCCATAGATCTGAAGATTCTTCTAAAAGACAGCGTATGCATTCTCGAACTGGTGGAATAGGTTTCAATGCTACACAACCAGTGAACCAGTGTGTCTGAGGTTTAATCCTGTTGAAAGCCTCAATAAGATGGTGCAGCCTCTGCAACGTACCGCTTTTAGGCGTGAAGTGCGACGTATGCGGAGACAAGGGTTTTTCTTTAAAAACTAGGGGGAGGGCTGACTTAAGACCTGTTTTCGGAGAAGAGAGAAGGCTGATTCTGGAGACTCTGGACAAACAGTATGGTTCTGGGACTGGGAAGAAAATCCTGTATGAGGATCATCTTGTACTTGCGAACAAGCTTTTCTACGTGGATCAGGCTTACGAGATAATTTCTGACGGAAGGCTAATCGGATACTTCTTTTTCGACGTTTACATTTACGACTGGGTTTTCAAACCTATGGAATATGGTTGTTTGAGGATTTTTAAAAATCTTGGCATAGGGGTTTTCAAGGAGGATGTTAAAAAAGGAGAGGATTTAAAAATTGCCAGATTAAATCTTCCACCTGAAGCAAGGTATCTGCCAATACATGGTGAAAAAGGTGTTTACGGAGTTGCTCAACTCATGGGTAGTGGAGAAGCAAGAGTCATAAAAACTTTCCAACCAATCTTGGCTGAGAAGGAAGCTAAATCGTCTGGTTTAGAAGACGTGTTGAAATCCAACATGGAGTATTTGAGAAGAAAGGAGTCTAGGGCTGTTGCATTCGTTCATCGGATTTCAAACAGGATTAGAAAGCCGGTATGCGTATCCTACTCCGGCGGGAAAGACAGTCTGGCAACACTGCTCGTGGTTCTGAAGGCCGGGGTAAAACCTAAGATTTCGTTTACCAACACTGGGATAGAGCTCCCTGAAACCTTGGAGAACGTGGAAAAGGTGGCTGACAGCCTTGGCCTAGAGCTTTTAACCGGAGAAGCTTACGATGGTTTCTGGAAGGGTTTAGACATTTTCGGCTTGCCTTCGAGAGACTACAGATGGTGCTGCAAGGTTACAAAGCTTATTCCAACCGCACGACTCTACGCGCGAGAATTCCCAGGAGGCAGCCTGACTTTTGTAGGGCAGAGGGCACTAGAGTCTGTAAAAAGAGCTAGAACAGGAAGCGTGTGGCTGAATCAATGGATTCCAGGGTCAATCTGCGCCTCCCCTATAAACGATTGGGATATGCTGACCGTATGGCTATACTTGTTATACCGGGGAGTTTTCAACCTGGTGAACAAGGCTTATTTCTACGGGTTTGACAGGATAGGGTGTTACCCCTGCCCCTCCTGCAGCATAGGGGATTATCTGCTACTGGAGAAAATTCATCCTGATCTCTGGGGTGAGTTCAGACGAAAACTTAAGCATCTTTCGGATGAAGGCTCGCCATCGCTAAAGTATCACTTGTGGAGATGGAAACGGGTTCCGGTAAAGATGAAGAAAGTAGTTGGAGACGTCCATAGCCGCCGCCTTGAAAAATACGTGGTGAGAGAAGATGGAGCAGCTACGTGTCTAGTTTTAGACAGGCAGATAGACGAGGATAGGCTGAGGGAACTCGTGAAAACCTTGGAGGAGCCTGCAACATCATATGTGTTAAACGGAAACAGGGTGGTGTTTAGGCTGGAAAACAGGAATGGGAGTAGAAAAATGATTAGCATCGTTCTTAGGGCTACGTACTGTATAGGATGTGGTTCTTGCGAGGTTTGGTGTCCGCAACAAGCTTTGTTCCTTGACAGGGATGGAAAGATTCGCGTGGATGAAACTAGGTGCAAAAAATGTTTAACATGTATGGAGAAGTGCCCTGTGGTGGAGTTTCTTTCTATCTCCTGAAATTTTTAGGAATGTTGAATCCTTGCTTTCAAAAGATTCGTATTTTAGAGAAGCACGTCTCAATGCAAGATAACCTTTTATTCCCCTCACTAGAGCACTTTTCCCATGAATCCTCCCAAGAGATGGATAAGGGACGGAGACCTTGAAAAGCTGAGGGAATTAGGCAGAATTGCGCGCGGTGACATAATCAAGATGACCACTCTAGCTGCCTCAGGTCATCCCGGAGGATCCATGTCCAGCATTGACATTTACCTTGTTCTCTTCTCGTTTGCAAGGGTTAAGCCTAACGAGCCATGCTGGCCAGCTAGGGACAGGATAGTCATCAGCCATGGCCATACTTCTCCCGGTGTTTACTCCGCCCTAGGGAGGCTCGGCTTCTTCGATATTGATGAGGCAATAGCCACTTTCAGGCTTGCCGGCAGCCGTTTCGAAGGTCATGTGGAGAGATGCGTCCCAGGGGTTGAGTGGTCCACCGGTAACCTTGGCCAAGGGCTCTCCGCTGGATGCGGCTTTGCCGTCGCTGGAAGGATCAGGAGAGAGGACTATCATGTTTTCGTCGCGATGAGTGACGCGGAGCAGGCTAAGGGGCAGGTGGCTGAGGCTAGGAGGTTTGCCCATAAGTATGGTTTCGCAAACATTACTGTTGTGGTTGACTACAATGAGAGGCAGATAAGCGGGAAGACGTATGAGGTGATGCCGGTTAACATTAAGGAGGGGTATGTGTCAGACGGCTGGAGAGTTATTGAGACGGATGGCCATGATTTGAAGGCTCTGCGAAACGCGTTGGACGAGGCGGTTTCCGACGGTTCTCCGACAGCCATCATCGCTAGAACAGTGATGGGGAAAGGGGTTTCCTTTATGGC
>JAOAJQ010000115.1 GCA_026414125.1 Thermoproteota archaeon | reverse complement strand
GGATTATGCATGAGGTTTTTAAACCGGTTGATTCCGAGTGGCGCGGCCTCGGGTTAATAGAGGAAAGCGGCCTAGCTTTAAGGGAAGAATTAAAGCCCTTCGATGCTGTTAAAGAATACGGCTTGAAACCTGTTGAAACAGTTAAGCCTAAGGGATGTCTCTGCGGGGAAGTTGTCAGGGGGAGCAGGAAGCCCTTTGAATGCAGCCTCTACAGAAAAGTCTGTAAGCCTGACAACCCTATTGGTCCATGCATGGTTTCATCTGAAGGCACATGTGCCGCATATTTTTATGCAGGGATATGAGAAATGAGCGCGAGAATAATCCTGGAGCACGGTGCTGGCGGAAGACTGATGCATGAGCTTATTAGAAAAATATCGAGAAGGCTTAACACTCCTAGCAGAAGTGTTGACAAGGCTATGTTTAAGACACATGCGGGCAGGATTGCTTTTACAGCCGATTCCTTTGTGATGAAGCCTCCTGTCGTTAAGGGTTGCGATATAGGGATGCTGTCGGTAAACGGTACTGTGAACGATCTTGTTACAATGGGTGCTAAGCCAGAGTACCTAAGCCTGTCGCTGATAATAGAAGAGGGGTTAGAAGAGGATTTTCTCATGAGGATCATTGGAAGCGTCAGCGATGCCGCTAGGAGATCTGGAGTTAAGATAGCGACTGGAGACGTGAAGGTTGTTGAGAAAGGAAGTTGCGACAAGATTTTCATAAACACTTCAGGCGTTGGAAGAGTATATTCGAATATTAGGGTTTCAACATTGAATGCTAAGCCGGGGGATGCAGTGATAGTTACAGGAAGTGTCGGCGACCACGGGGCTGCTGTGCTCGCTGCAAGAGGGGAATTCCAGCTGGAGACAGAAGTTTTAAGCGACTGCGCCCCCTTGACGAGCATTCTGGAAACACTCGTCAGGAAGAAAATAATTCTTCATACCCTCATAGACCCCACTAGAGGGGGCTTGGCGACTTCGCTTAACGAGGTCGCAGAATCCTCTCGAGTCGCGATAGAAGTAGAGGAGGAGAAAATACCGCTCAAGGAGGGGGTTTCAAGCCTCTGCGAGGTTCTTGGCATAGACCCGCTCTATCTTGGTTGTGAAGGCAGGCTCATCATATTCACACCGCTACGCTACGCTGAGGAAACAGTAAAGGTTTTGAGGAGGCTTGAGATCAGTAGAGACGCCTGTGTAATAGGCAGAGTCTCTGGAAGATCTAAGGCCGGCGAGGTTAGGCTTTTAACGAGAGTGGGAGGGGTTAGAAGCCTACCCATGCTCCACGGGATACCATTGCCAAGAATTTGTTGATTAAATCCTAAGTGTAAAGGTAATTGTAATAGGAGTATTGGGTAACTGGACGTTTACGTTCCCCTCTGAAGAACAGTAGTGCAACGATTGGTCCAACTATAAACCCACCGATGTGAGCCCAGTAGGCGATTCCAACGTATTCCGGAAGCATGCTTTCGAAAAGCTGCATCAGGAACCAGAATCCCAGGTAGACAACGGCTGGAAGCCTTACCATGAAGAAACGGTAGAAAACCCTTACCCTAGCAAAGGGAAACATAACCATGTACGCACCCATAATGCCGGAGATAGCGCCTGAGGCTCCTATAGCAGGAACTATTGAGAGGGGGTCGATCATAAAGTGGGCCAAGCCCGCGGCGACCCCGAAAAAAAGATAGAAAAACAGGAACTTGATGTGCCCCATTCTGTCCTCCACATTGTCTCCGAAGATGTAGAGGAAAAGCATGTTACCGAAAATGTGCAGAATATCCGCGTGGAGGAACATGGATGTAAACATTCTTAACACTCCTCCGAAAGGGTTGAGCGTTAGAAGCCTAGGTATAAAGCCGTATTGCAATATCATATTCTCATAGGTCCACGGGTCTGACAATTCCAAGATGAAGACACCAGTGTTAACACCTATCAACATGTAAATTACGATTGGATAGGTGTAACGCTTAGTCTCGTCCCCTGTTGGAAACATTAGTTGAGAGCCGCTTCACAAGGATTTTAAGTTTTAAGCCTTTTAAACCTCTCTCTTTTTAAAAGCATAAGCTTAAAAGCAGCTTTTTGAAGATTGCTCAACAAAAAGTCTTGAGTAAAACTGAGGAAAAGAGAATTCTGAGGACGCATTTAACATCCACGTTTTTAATAGGCTCAGTAATGCTGCTGGAGGTTACCGCGGGAATTCTCACTAACAGTCTGGCGGTCCTTGGAGACGGCATTCATGCAGCTTATGACTTCCTTATCACTGGAATGCTTTTTATAACATATAGAATCAGCCTCAAGCCTGCGGATGAAAGCCACACATATGGACACAGCAGGATAAAAACCCTCGGTTCCTTCGCGAGCGGCATAGTGCTATTTTACCTTGTCGCCCAGCTTATCCTGAGAAGCTTGGAGAGACTTACCAACCCGTCTCCAGTCTACCCTGGCTTAGTGGGACTCCTAGCGCTGGCTTACACACTGGCCGTGGATTTCGCAAGAATCACCTTGCTTTCAAAGGCTCCTAGCGGCGAGCCAAGCTTGAAAGCAGGCATGTTCCACTCTCTCGCCGACTTTTCCGACACCATTATAGCCCTCCTGGGTTTTACTCTAGCAGGATATTTCGACATAGCTTACGCTGATGTTGCAGCAGGCCTTTTGCTTTCAGCCATGATGCTCTATCTCAGCACCAAGTTGCTTTACGAAACCGGTTTGGAGCTGACTGACACTGTATCACCAGCCGTTGTGAGAAGGATAAGGAGGGTTTTAGAGGAGGAGTACGGTGTGGACGGAGTTTCATATTTAAACGTAAGAAGGCTGGAGAAGAAGACGTATGTTGACGTCGGCGCACTGGTACCGGTGGAGAGCAGTGTTTCAAGCATTCAGAAGAGTGTCAAGAATGTTGAGAAGAAAATCTCCGGAATCGTTGAAGGAGAGGTGGTTGTAAGAACTCATACTTTTCCAAAGGGTTCTGAAAGCCTCCGCGGAATCATAAAGGATTCGGTGCTTAAAGTCAAGAATGTTCTGAACGCTCACGATATTCTTGTTTCACAGACTAATGGTAAACTGCTAGTTTCACTACATATCGAGGTTCCGGGGGAGTTGAGCCTTTCTGAAGCCCACAGGATTGCTGACGAGGTGGAAGAGAATGTTTTGAAAACCGTGGAGAATGTGGGAGGCGTCATGGTTCACGTTGAGACAGCCGGTTCAGCCGTCACACCCATTAGAACAATTGACTCAAACTCTTCACTATACCTTAAGGTTAAGCAGGCTGTTGAAGAAGAAGTTAAGCAGTTCCACAGCGTTAAGGGGCTTAGGAGGATGAGGGTTTTCAGAGAAGCCTCCGGTTTAAACAGGATCGAACTCACTGTCACCATGGAGGGGGGCAGGAGCATGACTGATGCCCATGAGGCTGCCTCTAGGCTTGAGCACCGTATTGAGCATAGCCTTGAAGGAAATGTTGAAGTAGTTGTCCACGTGGAGCCTGAAGACTATGTTTAAAGCTTTTTATCCTCCCGACGGGAATAAGTCTCACGGAGATGGCTAGGAGAAGCATGATTATTGAAGAGGTTAAAACGTTTTTCGACAAACCATTGATACTTGAAGGAGTTCCAGACACTGGCCTTGTTGGAACAATATCGCTCAGCCATTATCTTACGAAACTAGGTTTTGAGAAAACAGGGTATCTTGAGACGGATGATTTCCCGCCGATGCTGATAATGAGGAACGGGAAGATAATGGATGTGTTTGAAATATACTATAAGGATAATGTTTACATTTTAAGGTCGGAGCTGCCGATACCCCAAGAAGGAGTGTACGATATAGTTGGGCAAATAGTCGACTGGATTAAAAGCAAGAACCCGAGGCTCTTCATAAGCCTTGGTGGAATACCGCATCCATACAGGATAGACATAACTGATCCTAAGGTTTACGCGGTGCCAACCAGCGAGGAAGCCTTGACGATTGTTTCAAGGATGAAGAATGTGGAGGTCTTGAAAGATGGGTTGCTTTTCGGTCCGAAAGCACTTATCCTTAGAAGGCTTGAAAGGCTTGGAATAACTGGGCTCGGGCTTTTCGTCCAGTCCTACTTGAACTATCCCGACCCTGGTTCAGCAGCAAAGGTTTTAACACTGCTGCCGCAAATAGGCTTGGAGAAAGTGGAGGTGGATTCTCTAATAGCCTCTGCAGAGGAGATCAGGATGCAGTACAGGGAGCTCATGAGGAGGACTGATGACGAGATAAGGAGGAT
>JAOAJQ010000114.1 GCA_026414125.1 Thermoproteota archaeon | reverse complement strand
GCCTAAGACCGGTGTTACGGTTAAGAAGGGGCCTGTCCTAGATGGTGTCGGCAGGTATCTGAAGGAGGTAATAGAGTTCTCGGACGAGAAGGAAGCGGATGTAGTTGACGAGTTGAAATCCTCTAAGGCGGATATTCTGGTTAACTATCTTCCTGTTGGTAGCGAGAACGGTAGCCGCTTCTACGCTAAGTCGGCGCTGGAGGCTGGCGTCGCCTTAGTGAACGCCATGCCTACGTTCATAGCTTCCTCAGCCGAGTGGCAGACAAAGTTTGCTGAAAAAGGATTACCGGTAGCGGGTGACGACGTTATGAGTCAACTTGGCGCAACTGTTCTCCATAAGACGCTGGTCAAGCTTCTCGTCGACAGGGGTGTTAAAGTAGACGAGTCCTATCAGCTGAACATAGGTGGGGACACTGATTTTCTTAACATGCTGGAGCAGCAGAGGCTTGCCTCAAAGAGGGAGAGCAAGACTTCGGCCGTCAGGGCGATGTCCCCATACGAGATGCCGCTCCGCATAGGGCCAAGCGACTACGTGCCCTTCTTGGAGAACGAGAAAATATGCTACATATGGGTTAAAGGCAGGTATTTCGGCGGTTCACCCTTAACCATAGATCTTAAGCTTTCAGTGATAGACTCTCCTAACAGTGCCGGGGTCATAATAGATGCTTTGAGGGGAGTTAAGATTGCTTTAGACAGGGGTGTTAGCGGCCCCTTGATCAGTGTTTCAGCATACTGCTTCAAGCATCCTCCTGTTCAAATGCCCTATGAGGAGGCTAAGCAAAAGTTCCTAGAGTTCGCCAGAGGAGAGCGTGAAAGATAGTTTAAACCAGCTTTCCTCAATGCTTTTTATTCTAAGACTGTTAGCTCAATAAGTGCTTCAGCACCTTCCCGGAGCATTTTAACAATTCTCCGATCTATGTCTCTCGCACTCTTGCTGCTTTCAACACCTACTGTTTTGCTGCAAACGTACCTGCTTTTCCTGAAAACCATCGTATGCGTGTCTTCAAACGAGAGACCCGGGTCACCGTAGCATTCGAACACGTCTTCAAGCCCTCCGACGATTATCCTGCCCACTATCTTCACACGCTTCCGAGCGGCATTCTTAAACTCTTCCGAAAGGGTTGAGGGAGACTTGTCCGCGGAAACCATCAGGAAGCAGTCGCCAGCCACTCTAATCTCAGGGTCAACAGTGGCTGCGAGCGTAGTCGGGTGCGTAGCCCTTATGTTCGGATGGCCTTTTCCATGCACCTTTTCAACTATATTAATCATTTCCCCTGAAAACGTTTTATCCAAGGGTTTAATAAACACTGTTCCGAGATGGGAGAAACAGTCGGGCGAGACCCTTTTCTGGAGAAAAGGAGGAGACTGGTTGAACGGCTTGTCGCGGAAGGCATTGTTAAAAATGAGAGGGTGAGAGAGGCTATGCTCAGGGTTCCTAGACATGAGTTCGTCTGGCCCAGCCAGATGGAGCATGCTTACGACGATATTCCTCTGCCCCTTGGGGACACGGGTCAGACGATTTCAGCACCCCACATGGTCGCCATTATGAACGAGCTTCTCGAAGTTCAAATAGGAGACAGGATTCTGGAGGTTGGCACGGGAAGCGGCTACCATGCAGCTACGCTCGCCGTGTTAACTTGTCCAAGCCTAGACTCGCCCAGCCCGTTGGTTTACACCGTTGAGATAAACAGTAGTCTCGTGAAGTTCGCCGAGTCCAACTTCGTAAGGCTCGGTTTCAGCAGGGTCATCAGGGTCATTGAGGGAGACGGGTCTAAAGGCTATCCTGAGGCTTCTCCTTACGATCGTATTCTCGTTACTGCAGCAGCGCCCAAGATCCCGCCGCCGCTCATAGAGCAGTTGAAGCCGGGCGGCAGGATGGTTATACCGGTTCAATCAAGGTTTTTCGAGCAGAACCTGATTCTCCTAGAGAAGGATGTTGAAGGCAGGGTGAGGAAAAGCAACGCGGGACCCGTGATATTCGTGCCTTTAAGGGGGGACTACGGCTTCTAGTTTAAAACCATTTTGAAAGCGCCCCGGCTGGACGCTTCTTCCTAACCTCCTCCATGGCTTTAATAATCCTGTCCAACGAGAAGTCGTGCTCATCATGTAGAAACCTTAAGACCCCTTCTTGGTCGATGTCTCTCCACTCGAGCTCCCCAACATCCTCTACCTTGGGGTTGAGGAAGAAATTCTTTGCCTCGTAGTATGTTTGAAGCCTCGCAGGGTCTTCGCCGTGTCCCCTAAGGATTTCCTCAAGGCTCATTCCCTTTCTAACAAGCTCCAAGGCCCTTTTAGGCCCTATTCCCTTAACCCCCTCCGTGTAATCGGTGCCGACGAGCAGGGCTATATCTATCAGCTGCTCTCTCGTTATGGAAAGGCTTCGAAGGGTTTCCTCGAGGGAAATCTCCTCAAGGCTCACCTCGACGTAAGCCTTCTTGCCGGGTAACTTCCTCCTCCCGGTTATCGCAAGATTTCTCACAAGCATCCTGCCGCCGAAGAGAAGCGAGTCGAAATCCTGGCTTCCAACATAGTCTGCAACACCGGTGATAACCATGTGCGCAGCCTGAGCCTCTCCCTCGGAGGGCGCGTGGACCACAGGCACGCCCATGAGCCTCACAAGCTCCTCTGCAGACTTTAAAAGATACTCGTCAAGTGTCGCCGACATCTGAGCATACTTACGGGCTTCCTCAAGCCTGCCCATTGACAACGCCTCCTCGTATTTTCTGGAGGCCTCTGCACGTATCGTCCTCCTTCTCTCCGCCTCCTCCCTCTTAATCTTGGGTGGTTCACCGTCGAAAACGTATATCGGTTTCAAACCTGAGGAGAGAAAGTTGCAAGTCCTGTAGAATAGTCCTGAGAGATGACTAGTAACCCTGTTTTTCGAATCCATTAAGGGCCTTCCGTCAGGCCCCCTTATTATCGTTAAAAACTGGTATAGAGTGTTATACATGTCTATCGCTATTCTTTTGTTTGCAAGGCTCTCCAGCCTGATTTCCCTAGCCGGAATTATGTCGCCCAGCTGAACACCCATCTGTAATCATTAGCCGGACAATACTCTTAAACCTTGATGTTTAAATCACATTGGCTCCGATGACTGGCTATATGTCTCTTCACGTTGGAAATTATGCCTTTGGACCTATAAACTCCAGTCTCTGATCCTTCCTTCCGGAGGCGAACACTCTTATAACCCCCCTTATTTCCATCGCCATAAGCTCCTTCTCAACCTCAGACAAGCTTACTCTCCCAACATCCTTTTCTAAGCCTCTGAGCAGCTCTGAAAGAGTCATGCTCCGCTTCTTCTCAAGAATGTCGAAAATATAGTTTCTTAGAGGTATTATCCTTCTGTCCTCGCTGCTTGATGTTCTAACCATCTTCTCTCCAAACCTCTATCTTCCTGCTCACCCTCAGAATCTCCATGTCTGAAACACCAGGGGTGCTTTTAACCTCGTTCTCGATCTTGTCAGATATTCCGTCAACCTCAGGGGCCTCTACGTTCATTAGAAGAACCTTCATTCCGAAGAAGAAGTCTGCAGTCTGTGATGCAATGATCCTTCCGCTCTTAAGGTTCTCGCCTATCCTCGCCAGAAGCTTTTCTAGGTCGGTTACGTCCTCCCCAGGGAAGACTCTTAAAGTGTACACTATCTGCTTCATTTTCAGCCACCCCTTTTCCAAGGTAACCGGATTATAAGCCTAATTGTTCTCTTGTGTGGCAACAGGTCTTCAGCTCAGTGTTTTCAGCTCCCTATATAAAGGTTTTCTCCCGCTGTTCTAATCAAAAATATAAAACAATCTGGATTAAGGCATAACGTAGCCGCATTTAGGACATTTAAGCTCTCTTGCGAAAGTCCTGCATTTCTCGCATCGCCATAGGGTAACTTCCCCACAGTTGAAACATGTGAACTTCACGTATCTTTCATACGGGTCTATGGGCCTGCCGCAGGATGTGCACGTAACCATGGAGAGGGCTGCGCTGAAAACCGGTTAATAAGCTTAGCGGTTCCCCGATGTATGCAACCTTTTTATCCGCCTTCTAGGTTTATGAAAAACATGAAAAGCTTCAGGTTTAAACAGTGCATAGTCGTCAGGATGGATCTTAAAATGTCATGTGGGAAAACATGTGTTCAAGTTGCTCATGCAGCGGTTTCAGCCGCGGAGGAGGCTCGACGCCTTAAGCCTGAGTGGCTCAGGGAGTGGCTTGAAGAAGGCCAGAAGAAAGTCGTGTTGAAAACAAGGTCTCTTG
>JAOAJQ010000113.1 GCA_026414125.1 Thermoproteota archaeon | reverse complement strand
TCCCGGGGTAGTAGTCTTCTTAGACAGACTGCTGATAACCTCTTTAATACTGTTTCTTATGTTGCGGGGGGTAGTGACATCGTTAACCACGAAGCTTAGCATTTCCACTGCTTTCATAATTTTCTCCTCGTTTTCTACGTCTTTTTTACGTGGTATCTTGGACATTTCTCCAGCCTCCCTAAACACGGAAATAGATCTACAGTTTCAATATATGTTTTTCTACTCTCTTTAAATACTTTGTTAACAGAGAAAATTGGATAGTATGGTTTACAAGTTCGACGTGAAGAGGATGGCGGAGGCTCTTCAAAAAGGCGCTGTAATGATGGCGCTTCATTGTGAAGCCTGCGGGGCCCCATTGTTTAGATATAAGACTGGAAGAATAGAGTGTGCCAACTGCGGCAAGCTTTACCGTTACGCTCCAGGCTCTGCAAGCGTTGAAGAACTATCTAAAGTGGAGTACAACAGAGAGGAAGCCCTCTCTCTTTTAAGAGAGATTGAGAAACACTTGTTTAAGGTTGAAGATGAGCTCAGAATGAAAAGTATTATTGAAACCTTGAAAAAGCTTAGGGACGAGCTCGCGGGAACAGGTTGAGATGACGGCTTCAAACCCCTTTAAAGTGGATACGGATGGGTTTATTATGCATCCTTTGATAAAGAGCGGAAAACTCCGTGCAAGGAGTTATCAGGTGAACATCTCGTTAACTGCCCTTAAAGAAAATACTCTTGTTGTTCTTCCAACGGGTCTTGGAAAAACAGTGATAGCCCTTCTCGTTGCTGCTGAGAAGCTTCGAGCAAACGAGGGTGTATGCGTCGTCCTAGCGCCTACTAAGCCTCTTGTGGAACAGCATTACCATTTTTTTAAGGATTGTCTGCGCATTAATCCCTCCCTTATCGCTCTTTGGACTGGGGAGACACCTGTGGCGAAAAGGGTTTTCACCGACTATAAGCTGGTTTTCGCGACTCCGCAGCTTTTCAAGAACGAGATTCTTAAAGGGAACGTTCAGCTGCAGAATGTAGCACTGATAGTTTTCGACGAGGCTCATAGGGCTAAAGGCAATTACGCTTACATAACTATTGCCGAGCGCTATTCTTCAGAATGCTCGTCTCCACTAATGCTGGGTTTGACAGCTTCTCCGGGTTCTGGTAAAGAGGATATTGAGATTTTGATGAGAAACCTTTGCATGAAAAGGCTGGAATTCAGGACTCGTAGTGATAGTGATGTCGTTCCTTACGTTAAGGACATCGAGTATCATCTTGTTCCGATACCTTTAAGTCCATTGGTGAAAGAAGCTAGATCACTTATCCAAGGATTTATCGGTGATCAGATTGGCCAGGCACTTAAAGCATTTCCATGGAGGAAAAAACCAAGTACCTTCACTGAAATAACGGAGATGATTAATGCGATTAAAGACCGACCGTTCTTAGATAAGCCGGAGCTAGTGGATGCGTTGAAAAACTTGGCTAGGGCAAGGTATTTAACAATAGCTCTGGAAAGGCTGGATCTACTTGGTCCCAAGTACTTTCTTCAATTTATAAGCAGGATAGCGGAGAGAACTAGGAAACCCGGTTCACCCAAATACTTGTCTCAAATAATCATGGATAAGAGGATACTGGACGCTGTTGAACTTCTGAGGCTTCAGAAGGATAATGCGAAGCTGTTGAAGTTGATCGAGCTTTCTAAGAGAGAGCTTGAATCAGGGGTAAAAAGGATAATAGTGTTTGTAAGCTACCGTGCTGCCTCGAAAGACATTGAGAAGGAGCTTTCCTCGGTTGAAGGTTTAAAAGTTACGAGGTTGGTAGGACAGGCTTCTAAGATCGGCGACAGGGGGCAATCTCAGAAGGAGCAGGATAATGTCATTTCAAGGTTCAAGAGGGGGGAGTTTAATGTTTTAGTGGCGACGCAAGTCGGAGAAGAGGGGCTCGACATCTCCTCTTCGGACACGATCATTTTCTACGATAATACTCCAAGCGGGATAAGGTTTGTTCAAAGAGTCGGTAGGACAGGCCGCAACGCACCTGGCAAAGTATATATCCTATACTTCCAAGATACTCGCGACGAACAGTATCTGTGGATTGCTCGCCGAAGGGAGAGAAAAATGCTAGAGGAGATGAAAATGATTCAGAGGCGGAATGAATCTAAGAAGGATTCTAATTACGCCCTAACTAGGTTTATTGCATCAGACGAGACTGGTGAAGATAAAGTGAGTATAATAGTGGACAATAGGGAGTCGGCATGCCCTGTTGTCAACGAGCTCGCTCGGCTAGGGGTTAAGATTACTTTCAGCCAGCTTGACGTCGGGGACTATGTTCTTTCCGAGAGGGTATGTGTGGAGAGAAAGACGGTTAACGATTTCACGTCATCAATAATAGACTCAAGGCTTTTCCAGCAGGCTAAGCTTCTAGCAGACTCCTATGAAATACCTGTCTTACTCATAGAAGGAAAGGATGTATACGGCCCATCGAGCAATATTCGACCGAGTGCGATAAGAGGAGCTATCGCAGCGCTCATAACAGGTTATAAGACTATTCTACTCTGGTCTAGAGACGCTAGAGAATCTGCAGAACTTATCTATACCATAGCCCTAAGAGAACAAAAGGAGCTTAAGAAGCATCTTCAGGTTAGAGGTGAGAAGAAGCCGGAAACAATTGCCGACCAGCAAGTTTTCCTTCTCTCCGGCTTACCACTGGTGGAGAGGACTACGGCAATAAAACTCTTAAAATACTTCAAAACCCCCGTAAGGGTTTTCAACGCGAGTGAGCAGGATCTCCAGCAGGTTGAGGGAATAGGCGACGTTAAGGCTCGTAGGATAAGGGAAGTCTTGACGAAGGAATTTGACGAGGAGGACTTAACTTGATAAATCAAGATTAAGCCTACTCTCAACGATTTTAGTCACTTCTCCTAATACTTCTTCCAAAGGCTTCTCTGCATTAACCATCACCAGCTCTCCGTTTTCAACAAGCTCCATGTAAACCCTTCTTATCTTCTTGAGGAGAGATGCGTCTTCAAACGGTCCTGAAACCTTCTTTCTTCGGAGAGCGTTCTCCGGGTCTATGTCGAGGTAGATCGCTAAATCAGGCGGGGGAACCCTGTTGTTTATGATCCTAACCCATTCCGGGTCGTTCAATAATCCTCCTTGGTATGCAATAGAGGAATGAACATATCTGTCTGAAATAACAAAATAGCCTTTTTCAAGCCTCTTCCTTATGATCCTTTCATAGTGTTCGACTCTGTCTGCAGCAAAGAGTAGTGCTAAGTAGTATTGTGGGGCGTTCCTTATCCTTGAGGCGTGAAGCCTTATCAGCGCTCCAACCCGCATGAATGTTGGTTCAACAGTATAGAAGCAGGGATAACCTTTCTCCCTGAGCTTCAAATAGAGATTTGTGGAAACAGTTGTTTTCCCAGAGCCGTCTATTCCTTCAAAGCTTATGTGAAGCCCTTTCTTCCTGTCCGCCATATGCCTAAAGCTTATTAGAGGCTCTATTAAAGCATGTCTTGAAGTTTTGAAGTATGTAGCAGAGGTAAGGGATCCGATATACAGATACATTCACATAACGGATGTGGAAAGAAGCATTATTGATACCCCTGTTTTCCAGAGGCTTAGAAGAATTAAGCAGTTGGCTGGAGCCCACTTAACTTACCCGGGTGCTGTGCATACGCGTTTTCTCCATTCACTGGGGGTAATGCTGACAGCCAGTAAAATATTTTCTCACTTAGCTAACTATTATCCTGAGAGGGTGGATAAAGACGAGCTTCAGCTGATAAGGCTGGCTGGCATGCTGCACGATATCGGCCACGGGCCTTTTTCACACACGTTTGAAGAAGTGCTTAGTGAGAGGAGAAATATGACTCATGAGGAAGTAGCGTCCATGCTTATAAGCAGGACTGCGATTGCAGATTTGGTTTCTAAAGCGGGTTTTACGTCGGAAGAAGTTTCTAGGCTTTCAGTAGGGAAAGACAGTTCGCGAAGCAAATGGGCTAATCAGATAATCTCCAGCTATTTCGACGCTGATATTCTCGACTATCTTCCCAGGGATTCTTTTTTCACAGGCGTTGAATATGGCTTAATAGACTCTGAAAGGATCATAGACTCCATACTCTTATGGGAAGACTCTCTCGCCATCGACGAGGCAGCATTATACGCTTTAGAATCCTTATTCATTGCAAGGTACATGATGTTTAAAGCGGTCTACTTTCATAGGACTGTCAGGGCTGCAGTGATAATGCTTTCGAGAGCTATGCTCTTGGTTGACGATGCAGTAG
>JAOAJQ010000112.1 GCA_026414125.1 Thermoproteota archaeon | reverse complement strand
AGGGTCTGAGGAAACTCCCTTCTTGATGCGGGTGCTACAGTGCTGTAAGGCACAGGGGGAGACCCCTAGGCTGAGACAGAAACGAAGCCCCTCCAGGAGGAATGTGGATGAAGAGCTCTGACGACCCTTGGAGCGGGCGTGAAACGTGCTCAGCCTGCAGCAAGCAAGGCCAAACAGGCCAAATGAGTAACCCGCATGATGGCCAGGTGGGCCGCCTAGTCGAATCCCGTCTCGAACAGAAAAGGGGTTACTCTCAACATCCCCCCTGCCTCTACGCTCTCCATCTGCACGCTGATGACCCGAGGAAGTGTACAACCCTTGTCTTGAAAAAGCATGGCATGATTAAAGTTGTCTCTAAAGTGTCTCAAGTTCCAAAGCGTTCGATAATTTTAAACCCTGAGGCTCATACCACGCTTTCACCGGGAGACAGGGATGTTGCGGTTAAACATGGGGTGACAGTTATAGATACCTCTTGGAAATCCACAGACAACAGCTTCTTCCACCTTCTTAAAGCACCATTTCAGAGGAGGCTGCCTAGGCTACTGGCGGCGAACCCTGTTAACTACGGTGCTCCAAACATTCTCTCAAGTGCGGAAGCAGTGGCTGCAGCCCTCTTCATACTTGGTTTCCCAGAACAGGCGTTTAAAGTTCTTTCAAAATTCAAATGGGGAAGCTCCTTCCTAGATCTTAATCGTGAACTGTTAGAAAAGATTCTCCCGGAAACCTAGCTGAGGCTGAGCTTCCGCATGCGGCTTAAACTATTTCAATTCATCAAGAGTCTTAACAACTATCTCCCTAGGCATCTTCTCCACAGTACCTATTCTCTCACCAACCATGATTTTCACATTCTTGCTTTGAGCAAGGTCGAGAAGCCTCTGGGAAACAATACCGTCGAAAATAACTCCTGCAACATTGTCAAGCCCGCTCAGCCTATCGAAAAGCTGGCTTACAGGAACCTCGTCTATAATCTCCCCCTCCTCGTCTAGGAGGAACGCAGTGAAGGATTCTCTCACCCTTTCCCTAAGCGTCTTCATAACGTTTAGAAGGTTCTCCGGGGCAACCGGCTTAGCCACCGCCTGCAGGGTTGCGAGATAAGTCTTCACATCAATCCTCTTGCTTATCATGTCCAAGATTTCAATAGGCTTCATCTCCTCCACCTCCTTCCCTGGAGGAGCCTTGCCCACGTAGTCTATTTTCGCCCCTCTTCTCAGAAGCTCTTTCACAATCATGTCGCCAACCCTGTCACCGTCAGCCAGAACCGTTACCTCCTTCTTCCCATGGGTTAGGTTAACCACATACTGGGGGATGTTCACACCGTTGGTCGCAACCACGTTCTTAACACCTGCCTTCATGAGGGTGGTTAAATCAGCCCGGCCCTCAACGATGAACAATGTTTCACTCGTCTCCGCCTCAGGCCCGCCTTCAACTTCAGGAGCGAGACTAACTATTTTGCCAACATCACTGACCTCGCTGACCTGGCTTATCATCTGTATCACCTCGCTCCTCTGGGAGGCTGACCACCTCTGCATAATGTCCTTCGCTCTCTCCATGATCCTCTTCCTCTTCTCCTCCCTTATGTCTTCGACGCCAACTAGTTTAAACCGGGCGTCGTAAGGCCCAACTCTCTCTATGCTTTCCAGCGTCGCCGCTAGAAGCGCTGCGGTAGGCTGGTCAAGATTATTAGGGATAGTCACGTTTCCAAGCGTCTTCTTATCCTCCTTCTTTAGATCAACGTCTATTCTTCCAAGCTTGCCACTTTTCTGGAGCTTCTTCAGGTCAAGGGTGTCTCCGAACAGACCCTCAGTCTGCCCGAATATGGCACCTATAATATCGTGTTTCTGCGGGAATCTTCCCTTTTGAAGAAGATTCTCTCCACAACCCCCTCGACTTCAAACTCCACCCTAATCACGTACTTCGTAACCGGCGGTGGCTGTTCAGACCCCATTTTCACCAAGCCTCCTTGCCTCTACAGATAAGCATGCTTTCAACCTCATTAAGCATCACTGTAATCCTACGCCTTCAAAGGGGATTTAAACTTTTTATCCCGGAATATGTAGACCCAGCGGGTGCTGTTGCCAAGGCTTAGGAAAACAGGGAGCAGGCGCGACACTGCTTCAGCAGAGTCAGTAGGCAGGATTATTCAGGAGCTGAACCTCGGCGACGCAGGGCGGCTCATAGTGGTTGAAGGGACAAAGGACAGGCAGGCACTAGTTAAACTCGGGGTTAAAGCCAGGATAATGACTCTTAGAGGATTCATCAGACTTGCAGCCACGGACTGGCTGGAGAAGAAAAAGTTTTCGGAAATAGTTATCCTAACGGATTTCGACAGAATGGGCAGGTCGCACAGCGTAAAAATAAGGAAAATCTGCTCAGGACGAGTAAGGGTTAACACAGAGTATAAGTATAGGCTTAAACAGGCTTTAGGCGGCTCCGCTAAGGAGGTTGAAGGCATACCAAGTTTTATCAGGAACAAAACTGAGCAGGAGGTTGTTTAAGCTCGGCCTGACGTCCTTTTTCACAGCATGCCTACCGCATGCTCCAAGGCCTCTTTAACCGAGCTCTGCTGTTTCGCCGTCCTGGGTCCTCCTCCCTCACAGCAGAGCTTAAGCCCTATGCTCGGTTAGATCCGCTTTCGGACGGCTCAGTTAGGAGGAGTGTCCGCATGCTTTTAAGCTTTAACGCTTTAAAAAACCCTTCTCATCAACCTCGCCCATCCTAACTCTGGTGCTGGATATGGGTGCAGAATCCTCCGCCTCTAGAAGGGGAGCTATGAGAACCTCTAGAGGAGGCAGGCCTTTTTCAACCCTAATCCTATTGATAAGCAACCCGTTTCTTAAAGTGTTGAAAGTTACTAGAAGGGATCCTTCATCTAAGGTTGCCGCTGGACCAGCATAATCATCCAGCTTCAAAACACGGAAGCTCCTGCATCCGATACTCTTTAGAAAACCAGAAACCTTTTCAAAACGCTCCTCGAAAGCCTCAACCTCATGGGGCTTGCTGCCTGCAAACTCGTCAGACGTGACTCCGACAATCACACTCCTCCCCAGTGCTGCTGCCAGCCCTAGGAGGAGCATATGCCCCCTGTGAAACCTATCGAAAGTACCGCCCAGTATCACAGTCTTCCTCTTAACAATGATTTGGGAGTGTTGGAAACCCATTTAAAGCCTTTCCCTAGAATTGGAAGCTGGCTGTTGAACGAGGAGGAGAAAGAGAAATACTTTGCAGCAGGAGAGATCGCGAAGAGGGTTAAGAAGGAGGCACGTCAATGGGTTAAGGCTGGGGTGAGACTCGTAGACCTTTGTGAAGAAATAGAGGATCGCATAAGGCAGCTCGGCGGCTTGCCGGCTTTTCCGTGCAACATAGGGTTGAACGAGGTTGCAGCCCACTTCACCCCACCTCCCAGGTTTGAAGGCGAGGTTCCTCAAGGATCGCTGGTTAAAGTGGACTTGGGTGTCCACGTTGACGGCTGTATTGTTGACACCGCATTTACAATACCTCTATCACAGGGAGACAGGGAGATGGTTGAGGCTGTTGAGAAAAGCCTTGAAAAAGCATCAGGCGTGCTGAGGAGCGGTGTTAAAATCAGCCAGATAGGTGAGACGGTTGAAAACATTGTCAGGTCGAAAGGCTTCAGGGTGATAAGGAACCTGACCGGCCACCAGATAGACCGTTTTAACCTTCACACGGGACTGTCAATCCCGAATCTTAAAACGTTCAGCATGGAGAAGCTTAGGAGAGATATGGTTATAGCAATCGAACCATTCGTAACGCTTGCTGACGGTGTAGGTGAAGTCAGCGAAGCCAGACATGTCTACATATATCGTTTCAAACACTTCCCCTTAGACTACAAGGGGGGGTTCAGCAGTCAGGTTGAGAGAATGCAGAGCTCGTTCAGAACTCTTCCCTTCTGCGAAAGATGGTTTTCGAGGCTCTTCAAAAATGCTGATGGAAGCGTCTTTAACAGGATTATTGAAGACTTGGGGAAAAACTTGGTTTCATACCCGGTTCTGGTTGAAAGAAGCGGGAGGAAAATCGCTCAGGCTGAGGATACTTTCCTAATACTTGAAGACTCCGCTGTAAACCTGACTTCTGAAACCGGTTAGTAACGCTCCTCCTGACGCCCCCCCTCTAAGTATATCGCTGTAATCACCATTCTGTTTTCAACACCTATGTCCCCTGAACCCCTAGGACACCTAGGACA
>JAOAJQ010000111.1 GCA_026414125.1 Thermoproteota archaeon | reverse complement strand
GTGTTAAAACAGTGGTGTGAAGATTGGAAATAGGTCTGGAGAGAAGGTCAACCGTATCTAGGAGGATCAACATATCTGCCAGAATACTCGCTGTGCTACTGTCCCTCCCGCTTATAGGATTATTGTTCGCCGCTTACGGCGTGAATCCGGTAGACGCCTATCTGAGAATCTTTACGGGAGCCTTCGGAAGCCCTTACGGTTTCTCTGAGACGATTGTGAAGATGCTTCCAATAGGGTTATGCGCCGTCGGGCTTACCCTCGCTTATAGGGCGAGAGTATTAAACATAGGTGCTGAGGGACAGCTGGTAATGGGTTCCATGGCTGCAACATGGGTCGTACTATACTCTGGTCTTCCGCAAAGCATAATCATTATTGTAATGTTGCTTGCGGGCTTCATTCTTGGGGCTGCATGGGCACTGTTACCAGCACTGCTGAAATCAAGGATTAACATCAACGAGGTCATAGTGACTCTTATGATGAACTATATATCCTTAAAGCTGCTGGACTATGTGGTTACAGGTCCATGGAGAGGGTTAACCCAGTGGGGGTTCCCGCAGACAGATCCTTTCCCAAGCTATGCCAGGTTCCCCATGATAGTGGGAACCAGAATACACTATTACACTCTCACATTGCTCTTAGCCTCAACATTCATCCTCTACGTGTTAATGAAGAGGACGAAGATCGGCTACGAGATAAAAGTCGTAGGGGGTAATCCGGAGGCAGCTAAGTACGCTGGGATAAGCGTTAACAGGAATATCCTTACGGTTATGCTGGTCAGCGGAGGGCTTGCAGGGGTGGCTGGAGTAGGGGAGGTCGCCGGTATACACGGGCGGCTCATAAGAGGAATCTCCCCCGGTTATGGTTATACCGCGATAATCCCAGCTTGGCTCGGCGGGCTTGACCCCTTGGGGACACTCATAGCCTCCTTCTTCATAAGCGGCTTGATGGTAGGAGGTGACGCAATACAGGTTTCTCTCAGACTACCATCCAGTCTCGTATACGTGTTCAACGGAATGATTCTCCTCTTCATTGTAAGTAGCGAGGTTCTAGTCAGATACAGAATCATGATTAAAATAGGTGGTAGAAGAATATGGATATAACTGCCTCAATACTTGCTGAAGCAGTCAGAGCCGGGACGCCTCTGATGCTTGCTACGCTCGGGGAAATATACTGTGAAAGATCCGGGGTTTTAAACCTTGGGCTCGATGGTGTGATGACTATCGGGGCCTTAGCGGGCTTTGCCGCAACGTGGATCACAGGGTCGGTCTGGATGGGCTTAGTCGCAGCAATGTTTGTTGGAGGATTCTTCTCCCTCATACATGCGTTTACAAGCATAAGCCTCGGGGTAAACCAGACTGTTTCAGGCCTAGCTCTCGCAATGCTCGGAACAGGAATTAGCAGCCTCTTGGGGGCAAAATATGTGGGGCTGCCCCTTAGGGACAGACTTCCTCTTATTCAAATACCCGTTTTGACAGAAATACCTTTAGTAGGCGGGCTTTTCTGCCATGATCCGATAGTTTACCTTGGAATATGGCTTTCAATAGCGATGTGGCTTATCCTGTTTAAAACAAGGTTTGGAATAACAGTGAGAGCCGTTGGTGAGAAGCCTGAGGCTGCGGACGCTGCAGGAGTAAACGTAAGCTTAGTGAGATATTTGTGTGTTTTCCTAGGAGGAGTACTGGGTGGTCTTGCTGGTGCCTACGTAACCCTCTCCTACACTCCAGGGTGGAGGGAGGGCGTGATGATGGGCAGAGGATGGATAGCCCTAGCTCTCACAATATTCTCCCTGTGGAATCCTCTTGGAAGCTTAATCGGAGCATATCTTTTCGGAGGCGTTGAGGTTCTCCAGTTTCACCTTCAGGAATACGGGGTTCCGGCGAGCCTGCTCGGTGCGCTTCCATACGTTTCCACTATAGTAGTGCTGGTTGCCAGCTCACTGGGTCTCCTGAGAAAAAGGCTTGGTGCACCTGCAGCACTGGGAACACCTTACAGAAGGGAGGGTTAATAGATCCCTCTGCATTCTGAGTTTAAGCGGTATGGTAAACGGCTTAATTAAAAAGTTTTATATGGTTTTCGGCTCTGGTTTACTTCATGAGGAAGATTAAGATAGGAATTGTCGGAGTTGGAATCCAAGGTGAGCAGCAGTTAAAAGCATTCAAAACAATAGAGCATGCCGAGATTCTGGCGGTCGCCGACCTAAACGAGAAAAGGGCTAGAGAGATTGGAGAAAAATACAGTGTCCCAAGAATATACACTGGTTTCCAAGACCTTGCTAAGGATCCTGATATCGAGGCGGTTTCCATCTGCACTCCAGACCATCTGCATACGGAGCCTGCGCTCACGGCTCTTGAAAACAATAAGCATCTGCTCATAGAAAAACCTCTTGCGACAAATGTTACCGATGCTCAGAAGATAGTTGACGAGGCGAATAAACGCGGCCTCAAGCTGATGGTTAACTTCAGCAACAGGTGGAGTCCTCCTTTTCGGCTGGCTAAGGAGACGATAGAGGCAGGTGGAATTGGCAGGATTGTTAATGCATATGCCCGTCTAAGCGACACAATATATGTTCCAACCGAAATGATAAAATGGTCAGATAAGACTAATGTTCTCTGGTTTCTCGGAAGCCATGTTTTCGACCTACTGAGATGGCTTTTCAATGATGAGGCTAAAAGAGTCTTCGGGGTTTCAAGGTCGGTTGTGCTAAGCACAAGGGGGGTTAGGACCCAAGACTTCTACCAGGCTGTAATCGAGTTTCAAAATGGAATCACCGCTGTGATGGAGAACAGTTGGGTTCTCCCTTTGGGAGAACCATTCATAGTGGATTTTAAAATGGAGATTTTCGGGGAAAAAGGTGCGGTGAGAATAGATAGGACACATCACGGCAGCCTGAGGATTGTGGATGAACACAGGATGATGTTTCCCGACGTGTATGTTTTGCCATCTGAAAACATCAGTGTGTTCCTGAGGGCTGGGCTCGAATGCTTCGTAGACTGCTTGATTCATGATTCGAAGCCCCCTGTGAGTGGAGAAGACGGTCTTATCGTTACAAAAGTCATAAGCGCTATTATTAGGTCGAGCGAAATAGGCGTGCCTGTTGAAATCAGTTGAATAAGCCTAATACTCGCTTCGTTTTCTCTACCTTCTCATATGGAAACCTGGAATTCCTAGACTGATCAAATTTGAAATGGGCTGCATTCCAGATTTAACCCAGTCGTAAAGATTAAATTCTAGGAACCTCGAAAAACTAAGGGTTGAATCCGAGAGAAAGATGTATTAAAGCCATCGAGTTCGAGGAAATAGATCGGGTGCCCACTGTCTTTAGGGCAAGGCCGGAGGTCGTTTCTATGCTTGAGAAACACCTTAACGTTAAGGGATTCGACAATATCTGCTCTAAGCTTGACGTGGATGTTAGGTTTGCGCCGTCTATCGGCTTAACCGGTGGCTACATTCCAGTGGGAGTCGAAATCAAGGAAGGGCCGTATGAAGCTGCTTTCACAATGGAGTGTAGCGGTGAGTATGAGCTTAGGAGAGACAGGTGGGGAATAATAAGCAAGTGGTCGAGTAAAACTTACACTTATCAGTATGTTGATCACCCGCTTAGGACCATAGATGTTGAAGATTATGTTTGGCCTGAAGTTAATGAAGAATTTTTCGATCTTGTAAAACAATACAGGATGATAAATGAAAATTTCTGTGTCTACGGTGGCGTAATCCACCTTTTTGAAATCGCATGGCAGTTGACAGGCTTCAATGAGCTCATGGTGATGATGAGAAGGAACGATCCTAGGGTGGAAAAGATTCTTGACATGCTTAACAATATACGTTTAAAACAGACCAAAATGCTGCTGGAGGCTGATGTCGACATTATCTGCGATGGTGACGATGTGGGCGCTCAGAACACTATGATAATTTCTCCAATCTTGTGGAGAAGGTTTCTAAAACCTAGGTATAAACTCATGTCGGATTTAATCCATTCTAAGGGTAAGTATTTCTTCTTCCACAGCGACGGGTGGATTGAGCCCATAATTCAAGACTTGATTGAAATAGGCGTTGATATACTTAACCCGGTTCAACCGGAAACGATGGATCCTGTGAGAGTGAGAGAGATATGCGGGAACAGAATAGCGTTTGAAGGCACACTTTCAATACAAAGGACTCTTCCATTCGGGAATGTTGAGGATGTTAGAAAAGAGGTGAGGAAAAGAATCAGAGAACTTGGACCAACCGGGCTCATCTTGGGGCCATCGCACTCTCTACAGCCAGACACACCGTTAGGAAACATATTGGCGATTTATGATGCTGTGAAGGAAGAATCATTAAATTGTTTCAACGCCCATGATTGACAATACATAAAGTTTTACTC
>JAOAJQ010000010.1 GCA_026414125.1 Thermoproteota archaeon | reverse complement strand
GATAGCTGTGGTTCAGCCGGAGAACGAGATCGCAGTCATAGGAATGGCTGAGGGAGCAGCCTACGCCGGGGTTAGGACGATGGTTGGAACATCGGGCGGCGGTTTCTGCCTGATGGTTGAGCACCTGAGTCTCGCCGGCCAGGCTGAGATTCCCATTGTAGTAATGATTGGCGAGAGGCCTGGGCCCGCGATAGGGTTGCCAACGTATCATGCTCAGGGCGAGTTGTTCTTCCCGATTTTCGCGGGCCACGGTGAGTTTCCTAGAATAGTTGTTTCTCCGGGCGATGCTGACGAGGCTTTTCACCTGTCTGCGGAGGCTCTGAACCTGGCTTGGAGGCTCCAGGTTCCAGTGATACTTGTGGCTGACTACAGTGTTCTCGAAAGCTCTTTCTCAAGCATGCTGGATGAGGAGAAGATACTGGTTGAAAGCCCGAAGCTGTGGAATGGTGGAGGCGAGTATAAACGGTACTTGCTTACCGGGGACGGTGTCTCGCCGCTTGCTTTCCCCGGGACACCTGGGGTTACGGTTAAGGCTAACAGCTATGAGCATGACGAATACGGGTTAACCACTGAGGAACCGGGTTTAACCGTGAGGAACGCTGAGAAGAGGCTTGCAAAGTCTAGAGCGATAGAGGATGAGCTTCGGAAAAGGATGACTGTGAAGACGTATGGAGACATGCGGGCTGACACTGTTTTAGTAACATGGGGCTCGACGAAGGGTGCTGTCTTAGAGGTTGCGGAGGAGCATGGTTTTAGTGTTGTTCAACCATTGTATCTGAATCCTCTCCCAGTCTGGGAGATCGAGAAACACTTGAAAGGGAAGAAGAACATTGTTTGCGTGGAGGCGAATTCAACAGGCCAGTTGGCGAGATGGATGAGGTTCCACGGTTTCAGGGTCGACCGGACGATTCTGAAGTACGACGGGAGAGCGTTAACAGTGGATGAGCTTGAGGAGAAAATAAAGGAGGTGGGTGTATGATGAGCCTTAGGCTGGAAGACTTCTCCACGTATGCGCGGAACACTTGGTGCCCAGGGTGTGGAAACTTCGGCATTGAGAGGGCTGCTAAACTTGCTTTCACAGAACTGGTGAACGAGGGAAAGATCAGGAGGGAGAACATAGTGGTGTTGACAGGAATAGGCTGCCACGGGAAGATCGCTGACTACCTTAACGTTAACTCGTTTTATTCTCTGCATGGCAGAGCTATAGCGCCGGCGATAGGGATTAAGCTGGCGAACCCTATGCTTGAAGTCTTAGCTTTCGTCGGAGACGGGGACGCCCTGGGGGAGGGCTTGGAGCACACAATATTTGCAGCTAAGAGGAATGTTGACATGACTGTTATTGTTCACGATAACAGGGTTTACGCTTTAACCACGGGTCAGTTTACGCCTACTTCTCCGAAAGGGTTTAGAGGAGGCTCGACGCCGAGAGGAGCCCCGGAGGAGCCTTTAAACCCGATTGAGCTTATGCTGGTCAGCGGGGCGTCTTTTATAGCTAGAGCCTACACGGTGAACCTGAATCATACTAAGGAACTTTTTAAGCAGGCAGTGTTGCACAGGGGTTTCGCTTTCATAGATGTGCTTCAACCATGCTTCACTTTCTTCGACACGTATAAGTACTACGGGCCGAGAGTGTATGATCTTCAGAAGGAAGGCCATGACTATGCTGATTGGAATGCAGCATTGGCTAAGGCGAGGGAGTGGAACTATGGCGGTGAAGAGGCGAAACGAATCCCAATAGGGGTCTTCTTTAAAACCGATAAGCCTACTTACGAGGATATTGTTCTCTCCGGCAGGAGCCTGCGGGATGGAGCTGTGCCAAGCATCAGCCGAGTCTTGCAGCGAAGCATGTGAACCCTTAATGCTGTTTTCACAGAGGATTTAGCGTGGCTGGTTTCTGCCTGTTACAGGCTTGGAAACCTGCTCATCATCTCATCTAGGTCTATTCTCCTCTTCATGAAGTATTCGACATTTCCCATGCTGGCGTATTGCGGGCCGAAGACCAGTATCGCCTTCCCCCCGCCGACGGATAGCAGCACCTTGGGGAAGTCAACCGGATAGTCTATTTTATGAGCGGTTTCTGGTTCTTCGCCTTTAAGTATAGAGGTTATGTTCTTCGCGACCGTTACTGCCTGCCCCAAGGCTTCAGCCGCCATCTTCTGAGCCACGCTCCCGTTGATGCTGACGTAAGCCGCATCACCTATCGCGAAAGCATCGTTTCTACCCTTGATCAGCAGTCTCTGGTCAACTTCAACATAGCCGTTACGCAGGCTCGCGCCACGAATGCTGGACGCTAGGTCAGAGGCCTTCACGCCGCCCGACCAGATGGTTAAGTCTGAGTCAAGCCTGCTCCCGTCCTCAAGCAGAACACTGTTTTCAGAGATTTGCTCAACCCCTTTCCCCATGGTGAACACTACGCCCCTTGAAGCCAAGGCCTCCATAGCCATTCTCCTAGCAGGCTCGTTTCCGAAACCAGGAAGGACGTGCTGCATCTTCTCTACAACGGTTACTCTCGCCTTCCTGTTCAAGGAGGCGTAGAGATCCATGGTCTCGGCTGCAACCTCGAGTCCAACGTATCCCGCTCCGACAATGACTATGCTCGGATGATCAGGGGCTAACTGTTTCAGCCTGCTGTTTATATGCTCAAAGTCAGACAGCCGGTAGCTGGTTGCTGCGAAGCCTACGCCCTTAACGTTGTAAAAATTGGGAGCTGAGCCGGAGGCAACAACCAGCACATCATAGCTTCTTTGACCATTCTCCAGCTTAACCATCTTCTCGTCCAAGTCCACACCTTTAACCCTGGCGACGGTTAAGTCGAAACCCCAATAGCTTGAAAGAAGTTTAAGGTCGTATCTGAGACCCTCAGTCCTCAGTTTTTCGCTTATGACCTCGGCACCTGCTATAGTGTTCTCGAAGAAGGGGGAAGCAGAAACTAGTTCAATCTGAATATTTTTAACGCCTCTTAGGACGAGCTGTCTTATTACTTCAGTACCAGCATATCCACCGCCAATGATTAGTAGCCGTTTCACGGTTTATTTATCCTTAGCATTATTATAAAAATATTTGACGAAAACTTTCGGTGCATATCAAATAGTTTTTAGGATTGGTAAGAAAAATTTGGAGAAATATCTTTAGAAGGACTGTCTATAAGCGTTAAAATCCTCTTCAAACAGCCTGTATATGAGAAGCTTAAAGTTGGAGCGTGGATGCTAAAAAGGCACACGAGTTGCTTTCTAAGATAAGGGAAGAGGATGACCGTTAGGAGAAAGGCTGTTTACGATACGAGGTTTTTCGCCACGCTGTACGATTCGAAGAATCCGGATGAGAAGGAAGGAAAGCTTGCACACGTTAAAGCTCCTATGGTGATTGGAATTACCCGTGGATGTTTTTCGGCTGGAATTTAAAAAGCTTGCGGTTATTAACCACAAACTTTATTAAAAAGCTTGTGAAAACAGTTCTGTTGAAAGTCGATTATTTGAAGAAAGTAGTGGCTTCGCAGAGAGAGGAGATGGAAAGCCTGTTCGCAGCTGAGAAAATAATAGAGAGGGATGTTGATGCTGAGAAGCTGAGGAGCTTTCTTTCACAACCTAATATTCTTACTGTCCTAGGAGTGAGAAGATGCGGTAAGTCGCTGCTCTCTTGGATGCTTCTCAGAGGCTTGAAGTTCGGGTATGTTAACTTCTTTGACGAGAGACTTGCTGGCTTTGAGGCTAAGAACCTTGGGAACCTGCTTGAGGCTTTTTACCAGCTTTACGGCACGGACCTAGAGTATATGGTTCTCGACGAGATTCAGCATGTCAATGGCTGGGAGAGGTTTGTAAGCAGAATGAGAACTTCTAAGAAGATTATCGTGACAGGTAGCAGCTCGCAACTGCTTTCAAGCGAGCTAGCTACACTTCTCACCGGGAGGCATGTTGATTTCGTGCTTTACCCGTTTAACTTCAGAGAGTTCCTGAGGATACGCGGCGTGGAGCTGGGTGAGAACTGGCAGTATTCGACAATAGTAATTTCCAAGTTGAAGAGTATGCTTGAAGAGTATCTTAAAACCGGGGGCTTTCCGGAGGCCAGCAAGTTCGGCAGGAGGATTCTGGTCTCGATTTATTCCGATGTGCTTGAGAAGGATGTTGCAAGCAGGCATCGGGTGAAGAAGACGGTGGCTCTTAAAGAGTTTGTCAGGTACATGGTTTCAAACGTTTCCTCCGAGTTCAGCTTCAGCAGGCTTAGGAGAATACTGAACATAAAGGATGTGCATACTGTTAAGAATTACGCGGAATGGGTGAGTGAAGCCTACCTCCTGTTTTTCCTGGAAAGGTTTTCGCCGAAGCTTAAGCTCCAATTCATATCTCCTAAAAAAGCCTACTGTGTTGACAACGGGATCGTGACTTCAATCGGCTTCAGGGTTTCGGAAAACTTAGGTGGTCTGATGGAGAACCTGGTTGCCGTTGAACTGTTAAGGCGCAGAAGCTACTCTTTCAGCGACTTTGAAGTCTTCTACTGGAGGGATTATCAGCATAATGAGGTTGATTTCATCGTTAAGAACGGTTTGAATATTAAACAGCTCATACAGGTGACTTACGCCACCGGGAGAGACGAGGTGAATCCCCGGGAGGTTAAAGCACTGCTCAAGGCTTCAGGAGAGTTGCGTTGCAAAGACCTGCTGGTGGTCACTTGGGACTATGAAGATGAAGCTGTTTCAAACGGTAGGAAGATACGGTATATCCCACTCTGGAAATGGCTGCTCAATCCGTAGCGTTTTCCTCGAGGTTAACCGAAGCATGTGTAATATTCTAAGCATGTATAAAAAAGGGGATAATGCCTGGTGTTAGGGAAACTGTTTTATTTAAGAGCAGGCTGGTCTCCGCATGCTTGGAAGCATGCTTAGTAGCCGTGAGATTGAGGAGGTTCACGGGTCCGCTCTGCAGGTTTTGCAGGAGGTTGGAGTATTGTTTGAAAGCAGTGGGGCGCTTCAGATTTTAAAGGCTAACGGGGCTGAGGTCAGGGGGAGTGTAGCATATATTCCTGAGGAGTTGGTGAAGGATTGTTTGAAGAAGGCTCCTTCCTCCATTAGCCTCTACGATCTGGATGGGAGGTTGAGCTGCAGGCTTGAGGATGATAATGTTTACTTTAACCCGGGTTCAACGGCAAGCTGGTATATTGACGAGAACGGGGTACGAAGGAGACCGTTTTATGGAGATATGGTGAGGTTTTCCCAGGTTGTTGAGAAACTGTCTTTCATACACATGCAGAGCACAGCACTGGTGGTTCAGGATGTTGAAGAGGATCTGCGCGCCGTCTCTAGGCTTCAGGCTGTTCTAGAGTGTTCAAAGAAGCCGGTTGTCACAGGTGTTTTCAAGGAGGATGATTTCGGGAGGATGATGAGCCTTCTCTCAAGGTTTACTGATCCGAGCAGGCCGGTCGCGATTTTCGACGCCTGCCCGAATAGTCCTCTACGCTGGAGCAGGCATTTAAGCCACAGCGTGGTTGAGTGTGCTAGGAACAATATTCCTTCGACAATCATATCCATGCCTATTCCCTTCGTCTGTTCTCCCCCGACTCTAGCCGGAAGCCTTGTCCAGCATCATGCTGAGAACCTTAGCGGGATCGTGCTGGCTGAGTGCGCCGCGCCGGGGGCCAAGGTCATCTACGGAGGCTCACCTTCCCTGCTTGGCAAGACTCCTTTAATGAGCCACCCCGGGGTTTTGAAGCTTATCCTAGCTTACAACCGAATTGGTAAACACTTCGGGATTCCGACTCACGCCTACCTCGGAGTTTCTGACTCTCTGATGGTTGACGAGAGGGCTTTCGTAGAGTCAGCCTACTGTTTAACAATGGGAAGGGAGGCTGGTGTAAACGTTATCTCAGGACCAGGGATGCTTGAGGGCGAGAAGACTCAGAGCATTCTTAAGCTGGTGATTGACAATATTATCTGCGAAAACTCTTTCACGCGGGGCTCATCATTTGTGAACATGGTTCTTGAAACAGCGGAGTCGACTGATGCTTACTCTTACCGCTCCACGCTGGAGAAGGAGGTTGAAGTGAACGAGGATACTCTTTGCCTCAGACTGATTAAGGAGGTTGGCCCCGGCGGGAGCTATTTGAAGCCGAAATACATGAGGGAGTATCACAGGGTTTTCAGCAGAGAGTTCTCAATGCCGTCTATCAGAGATTTTCAGCATGAACTGTTGAAGGAGCTGTTCGAGGAGGCGAGAAGGGAAGCAGCCTCTTTTCTAGCTGGAGCCTTGAAGAACTTTTGAAAGACTAGCTATTCCGCGCCCTCCCGCCCGCCTCATGGTTTTAGAAATACGGAATAGCTTTAAATACACTGCCAAGGCTTTAACTAGAGAGGAGGCGGGATTATTGTCTGGATACCGTTACAGTAGGCCAGTTCTCTTGGAGATGGCTATTGCAGCAGAAGAATCTGCCAAGACTTTTTACTCTGCTTTAAGCCGGAGGTTCCCTGGGCACGCGGCTTTTTTCAACCAGCTTGCTGAAGACGAGGAGCAGCACTCTAAGACCTATAGAAGGCTCCTGTCAGGCGGGGAAGCCCATGTCGCTGGGGAGGAGCGTGTTTTAGCTGACCACTATATTCAGGTTTTAGAAACCTCGGGTTTAGTCAACAGTCTTAAGAAAGGGGCGGAGAGGGCGATGGAAGCCGTGGATTTAAAATCGGCTATGCAGGCCGCTGTCCAGATGGAGAAAGACACTATGCTTCTATACCATTCGATAGCGATGGCGGCTGGGAAAGAAGACAGGCAGGAAATATACAGGATAATAGACGTTGAGCTGGGTCACTTGGCTAAAATCGAAAACCTCCTTAAGACGGTGTGAAAGAAAAAACAGGGAAGCTGCTTACGCATATCCGGAGCCCCGTTGCTTTAATAGCTCTCAGTAGCATGGGCAGCAACAGGAGCCGAAAGCAGTATTGTTTAACAGTGTTCACTATTCCATACTATTTATATACTTCAACCGTATTGTAAAAGAGTGGGCTGTGAGGATTCTCCGGGTTCAGGAGTACTAGATTTTCAGAAGCTGGGGGAGCTCAACCCTTTAGACCTGGGCAGGCTGACGGTTCTTGACAGGGGCCAGAAGTGGTGCGGCGTCGTGTTGGAGACCACCTTCGGGAAGGATGTTGTCCGGAGGCTGGGGGAGATTGCGGAGAACCTTGGGATCGTGATCAGGTTCATCCAGGTCTCCATGGTTAGGGCTCGCGAGCCTTTCGCGAAGGCAGTGGCCTTCCTGGATTTTTCAAACGCTATTGTCACGCCTGAGGAAGCCCTAGAGCTTGTAAGTAAGCAAGAGTTCGTTAAGAAGGCACGCATAATATATCCGAGCGGGACAGGTGTTCTCTCAGACGATTATTTCTTCCCGCTTGTCCTCGGTAAGGAGAGGATAGTAGTCTTCAGGAGAAGGACTTACGAATCGCTGTTTAAGGGGATTAGGGAGCGGTTTGGCACCGCAGGGGAGGTGATGCTTTACTACGTTGGGTTCAACATCGGGTACCAGACCTATAGTGACTACGCGGATACTGTCGGCTCAGAGAAGCCTGAAGCCATTCTTGAGCTTGCGAAGACTTTTCTCAGAACTATGGGCTGGGGTATAGTCGATATCGTTGAGATGAATCTTGATAAAGGTATGGCCCAGATACGGGTCTATGAAAGCTTCGAGTGTGAGATAGGCAGGGGCAGTGAAGCGACTTACGGCCATTTCTCAAGGGGTCTTGTAGCTGGGTTCTTCACACGGTTGTTCGACAGGGAGGTGAAGGTTGTTGAAACTAGGTGTATTGCGAAGGGAGACCCCTGCTGCGAGTTCACGATAACTTGAAATAAAGGGTTTCTAGACGCACTATAAATATAGTATAGAAAAATTTAAAAATAACCTTTAATTATACGGTGTGATGAAGCTCTCACCCTTTGAGGAAAGCATTCTGAGGGCGATTAAGGAGTTTGAGATTATCGATGCGCATGAGCATCTCCCGCCTGAGAGTGTTCGTCTAGAGCATAGTGCGGATGTTTTCACCTTGTTCAGCCACTATACAAGGGTTGACCTATGGGCTTCCGGAATGCCTGGGAGCAGAGACGGCTTATGGGGACCCGGTACATCTGGTGATTACTGGGATATGATTCACAACCCATCAATTCCCTTGGAGAGGCGCTGGGAAATGTTCTCACCATACTTGAAAATGATACGGTACGGCTCTTACGCTCGACCCGCATTCATAGCGGCCAGAGAGATCTATGGCTTTGACGATATTAACGAGAAGAACTACAGAGAGGTTTCTGAGAGGATCGCAGCGGAGAACAGGCCCGGCATATACCGTAGGATTCTGCGCGAAAAATGCAAGATCAGGGTTGCGCTGACGCAGCACAACCGGACTGACTACGACTTGGATCTTTTAATACCTTTGATGCCTCTAGACACCTATGCTTCAGTAAGGTCTAGGAAGACTGTTGATGATCACGCCGCCAGACTTGGTCGGAGCGTCAGGAATTTGGATGATTACCTGGAGATGGTTAGGGAGGGCTTGGAGAAGTGGAAGAGCGAGGGAGTTGTGGGGCTTAAAATGTCCTCCCACAAGTTTTTGAAGCCGAGTAGAAGTAGGGCCGTAGCATTATTTGACGGGCTGATTCATAACAGTGAGAAAGAGCTTCCGTTCATGAACCCGCTCTACTGCTTCCTGGTAGAGGAGATTCTGAAAATGGCTGCCGAGCTCAACCTGGTTGTCGCCGTCCACACTGGAATGTGGGGTGATTTCAGGGACCTGGATCCGCAGCACATGATTCCCATTTTTGAGAGGCACCCGGCTACGAGGTTCGACATGTATCATCTGGGTATCCCATATGTTAGGGAGGCGATAATCATTGGGAAGAATTTCCCAAACGTTTGGCTGAACATGTGCTGGTGCCATGTGATATCCCAGAGGCTCGCGTGCACGGCTCTCGACGAGATGATTGACCTCGTGCCGGTGAACAAGATCATAGCTTTCGGCGGCGACTATGAGATACCAGTTGAGAAGGTTTACGGGCACCTTGTCATGGCGCGTGAAGATGTGGCCAAGGTTTTGGGTAAGCGTGTCGAAGAAGGCTTCATGACTGAGAACGAGGCTGTGGAGCTCGCTAGAATGTGGTTCTATGAGAACCCTAGAAGCCTGTATCAGCTTAAGGTTTAAAGGGGAATGGTTGCTTAGAAAAACGTCTCCTAATGAAGCCCTCCTCTTCATATAAAGTATCACCGGCTTGCACACACGATACATATTTTACGCGTTTTAGCGAACTTCGCTAAATTTATTTGTCCTTTCTATTTTCTAAAGACATGGGTAATCGAAGCAATAGTGTTGATAATCGTGCTGCTTCAGACTTGCCTCTCTATAATGTAAAAAGCTTTGGCGCAACTGGAAAAAAAGACGACAACGCTCAAAAAGCGATACAGAGGGCTATTGACGCATGTGCTGCAACCAACGGGGGCTTGGTGTATTTTCCTCCAGGAGACTACCCTTCAGGAAAAATATGTCTTAGTGGAAATGTCCGGCTTCATCTTGAGGCCGGATCTAGGCTGTATGCGTTAAAAGAGGAGGTTAAAATCGGTGACGAATCGGAGCTTAAGAACGCTCTGATATTCGGAGAGCATTTGGAGAACGTTACGATAGAGGGGTGCGGTACTCTCGATGGGCAAGCAGAGTATGTCTGGCGTTTGGATGATTTTGAAGACGACTTTATCAGGCCCAACAAGGAGCTTATGCTCTCTCTTGGAAAAAACGTCTTCCGTCCTTTCCCTAAAGATATGTACGGCAGGAAGAAACTCATCCTTTTGCTCAACTGTAAAAACGTTAGAATCTCAGGCATATCTTTAGTAAATTCCCCCTCTTGGACGCTTAATCTTTACGGGTGTGAAAGAACGGTTATCGACGGCATTTACATATACAGCAGCCTTAAAGAAGGGGTTTGGGCTGATGGAATCGACCCTGACGGTTGCAAGGATTTGCGAATCGCAAACTGTACAATTGAGACCGGTGATGATGCTCTCGTATTTTATTCGATGAACTGGTTTGGCCCTGCCCTTCCATGCGAGAACATCACCGTGACGAATTGCCGGTTGACTTCAGCATCTAGCGCCATAAAATTTTGCGATGGTAACATGAACTGCATACGCAACGTAACTATCGATAATTGTGTTGTAGTAGGAGCAAACAGGGGCATAGCCTTCATGAACTTTGACGGCGGTTATGTGAGTGACGTAGTCCTATCAAACTTGGTGGTGGATTGCACGAGGCACGACTGGTTCTGGTGGGGCGACGGCGACCCGATACACTTCAACATTAAGCGGAGGAGTGAAGTCCACAAGAGCGTAAAACCAGGCACTGATGCCCCAGCAGGGGTAATCCGACGAGTCCATATTAAGAATGTGATAGCCAGAGGCAAGGGTTCTAGCATCTGCAACGGGCATCCTGACAGTTGGCTTGAAGACATAACTATTGAAAACCTGAGGCTCTACATATCCTCAGATCCGAAGGCACCCTATGAGAAAGCCGTTCACTGTCTCCAGTTCCAGTGGGCTAAGAATTTGAAGCTGAAGGACGTGGAGGTTTTCTGGTGTGAACCAGAATCGTCGACTTGGGAAAGTGCACTCTTCCTAAAGAACATAAAGGGTCTTGTGCTCGAGGGTTTTAAAGGCCGCCAGGCAAAGCTGGGCTTTGAAGCCCCTGCAGTCAGACTGGAACAAGTCGAAGACGCTGTGATTCACGGTTGCGTAGCACCTGAGGGGACAGCCACCTTCCTGCAACTCAGTGGAGACAAAACAAAAGACATCCTGCTCATAGGGAATGATTTTCATCGTGCTAAAACACCGTGTAAGCTTGACGAGAACGTTAAAAAAGACTCCGTCCGCGAGATCTTCAACGTTTATCCTCAATAATGGTTTTTATTTCTTCGAGCTTGTCGACCTAGAAAATCATCAAAAAGAGAAGAAGATTCTTTTTCTACTTGTCTTTGCCTTTAGCCTTCCCCTTGCCGTTGCTGTTTCCCTGCCCCTTCCCTTCTCTCTCAATCTCCATTTCTCTTTCCATCTCCCTCTCTGTCTTCATTTCTCGCTCCCGTATTCGGGTTTGTGTTGAAACCTGTTTCCCCTTCCCCCTCGTATCCAAGTCGGAGATCGTTGTCTCCATTTTCTCTATGAGCTCCTGGACCTGGGCTATAAGCTGGTCCGCGGTCTCCTCGCCTATATGCTTACCCTTCTGCGCCTCAACATGGTGGATTAACGCTTTCAGGTTGTTCATTGCAGCATTAAGCATGTTAGCAGCAGTATTTTCCTTATCCTCCTCAACCCATTTAGTAAATTGCTCTATCTTCTTCGAAACCACGCTTATCTTCTGAGTCAAGCTGACCTCTATCCCTTCTACATCCGCCTCAACAGCCTCGTTCAATGCTTCGAGCTCACGGCGGATTGCTTCAGCCCTAGCCTCCATTGAGTCATCAACCTGGAATTCGACTGAAGCCAGCGGGGTTCCGTCAACCTTCTCTTCAGAATGCTCGGCTGCTTCAAAAACCTCGGCAACGTATGTCCCGCCCTCAGCGTCGAAGGGTATTCTCCAACTTGTTTCAGGAGGTATTGAGCCAAGGGGTGTTGAGTCCTCGTCTGAATCTGACGCCTCGGATGTGGAAACAAACCGTACCGTGCCTTTGACTTCTCCATTGAACTTTATCACTATCACATAATACTCTCCGTCAGGAGCGTAGCCGGTTCCCGAGAAGAACACTGTCTCATCAACAATGTATTCCGTCTTATCAGTTGAGAGCGTAGGTGCTTCGCCTGTTTCTTCCACCGGCGGAGACTGGTTTGGCTGAGCATCCTGCACGTTGGATTCCTGGTCAGCCTGCTGTACTGATCTTCCCAACCCGGTTATAAACTGGCTTATAGGCTCCGCCTGAGCTAATGCAAGTATTGCTACTGTGGTCAACAGGAGGCTGACTGTGATGATCCTTATTCTCCTCATTGTTTTTCACAAAAACTCTTCTAAATTAGTTCTAATAAGCGTTTTAACGTTTTTTCAAAGAAATCTCTTGGAAAAGGCTTTATTTCGGTTTAGAAAGGTTCTTAATGGTTCTTTTCTTCGAAAGGGCCGATTTGGACACTCTGATCTGGAAAAGGAGTGTTTATCGGCTTTTCTGGTTAACCCTGTTTACCCAGGCCCAGTTTAACCGGGGGGAGGACACGCTACCATTTATTTCCTTAGGCAAGCGTGTTTTACGGCCTTAAAAAAGAGATTTTTGAACCCTGTTTATTGCTGAAACCTGACTGCCGTGTCTCCAATATTTCCAGCCTGCTCTACCGCAGGAGGAAGACTTATCTTCAGCCCCGGATTAACCCTGCTGGGTGAGGGTTTTGAGGAGGATACGTGTGACTGTTTGGAACGAGTTTCTGCATGAGAAGCAGGACCCCCGAATTGCGGAGATCTACCCGGATGGGATGCATAGTGTTATATCGAGTTTTCTTCGCAGCCAAGGTTTTGAAACGAGGACGGCGACGCTGAGCGAGCCTGAGCACGGTTTAACCGAGGATGTTTTGAACAATACTGATGTCCTCGTATGGTGGGGCCACATGGCTCACGAGCGGGTTGAAGACAGCGTTGTTGAAAGGGTTTACCGGAGGATTGTTAACGATGGCATGGGACTTATCGCCCTGCATTCAGCGCATCTCTCAAAGATTTTCAGGCGTCTAATGGGTACTCCGTGCAACGTTAAATGGAGAGAGGCGGGGGAGAAGGAGAGGATATGGGTTGTGGGAGGAGGCCACCCTATTGCTGAGGGCTTGGGCGACTATTTCGAGGTTGAGCATGAGGAGATGTACGGTGAGCCGTTTGAAATACCTCAGCCGGATGAGCTTGTCTTCATAAGCTGGTTTAAGGGGGGCGAGGTTTTCAGAAGCGGCTGCTGTTTCTACAGGGGTCTGGGTAAAGTATTCTACTTCAGGCCGGGTCACGAGACTTATCCGACCTATTACGATTCTAATGTTCTAAGGGTCATTGGGAACGCTGTGAAATGGTGCGCCCCGGTTGACAGGCCTAAGCCTGTTCACGGCAACGTTAAGCCTCTGGAGCCCCTTTAGCGACACGTCTACACGGTAGGGCTCCCGTCTGAGCTCCGGTGAAGCGTGTAGTGCTAGTACCAGCTTCTCCAGTCTTCGCCGATTGCCCACGGGCTTTCTGAGCGTAGCCTTGTGAAGAACTCTTTGAAGCTCGGGGTTTCCCTCAGAGGCAGCCTTACTCTCTCCCTCCTCCAGGCTGAAAGATAAGCTGCGTTAACGATTTCAACCACAGCCCTGCCGTCTTCACCCTTGCAAGCAGGCTCCTCATCCTTAATGATGCAGTCGCAGAAGTGTTCAAGCTCATTGAGGTACTGCCAGTTTTCCCTGAGCTCGGCAAGCGGGTTCCAAGAGCATTGTAGAGTAAGGTCAATAGTCTCCCTGCTGCCCCTGTACAGGTGTATCAAGGCCGGCTCCGGAGACCTAGAGCTGTGGTACAGCCATTTCATCACAAGCGTGCCCCTTGTCCCGAAGGCCTCGTAGCTCTCCTCCCCGGTCGTGTGCGCCGCCATCATTATGTGCAAGGTACTTAGTGCCCCGCTACTATGCTTCAGGGTTACGCAAGCCGTGTCCTCAGTCTCATGCCTGTCCGGCGCAACTATGTCTACGTAGGCGTTAACCTCCTCAACCTCCCCCAGCCACCATCTTGCCACGTCCAAGGGGTGTGAACCATCCTCCTGCAGGAAGCCCCCGCCCGAGTAGAGCTTCAACCTATACTGGTCTTCACTCATCCTCCAGACCCTCGCGTTGTCCCATCTCTCCCTCAGCTCGAAGACTTGGCCCAGTTCCCCACCGTCTATAAGCTTCTTGACCTGCCTGAAAGACCTGTTGAAACGCTTCATGAACCCGACCATGAGCTTGACGCTGCTCCTCCTACATGCTTCAATCATCTCGTCAGCCTCATGGATCGTTGGCGCAAACGGCTTCTCGCAGTAAACGTGTTTCCCGTGTTCCGCTGCCTTTACTACCGGCTCAAAATGGTGGTGCGGCGGCGTTAAAACTATGACTGCCTCAACCTCCTCGTCCCTGAGAATGTCTTCTAGACGAGTGTAGTGTTTCGGAACACCATAAGTTTCACTGAAGATTCTCGCCCTTGATTCGTCAACGTCCATCGCAGCCATTATTCTCCCTTTTCTGAGGAACCGGAAGGCAGGTTCATACAGTGTTCTCGCAGCACCTCCGCAGCCTACGACTCCAAATCCGATTCTCCTAGCCAACACTGTCTACAGAGGTTTTTCAGGCTAATAAGCCTGTTTCCAAGGCTCAGGATTCAGCTCGGCTAAAGCTAGTGCTCAAAGTATTGAAGGAGACTAGCCTGCCCCGCCTGATTCCGTGAGCAGCTCCTAGCCAGAGCGTAGAATCTTCTCGCCAGCGAGAGCCTCGTGCTCTTATTCTGCTCACCTTCTAAACCAAGCTCCTCAGAGAGGAAAGCGTTCAAAAGATCCCGAGCCCCGATTCCCTCGCCTCTCCTGGCTTCCGCATACCTCAGGAAGGCTTTGAAAAGCGTTTTCGAGCATTCCCTCATTCTCCTGATATTCTCCTCAGCCTGGTGCCTGAGCTCCCCGTAGGTTTCAGCGATGCTTCTAACGTCTTCACGAGGCTTCCCGCTCACGCCTGTTTAGAATTTAAAAACGGTTTAAAAGCTCCAACTGTCTGTCGCCGGAGTTTTTCAACCAGGGTAGTTTTCCTCAGCCGGCCCAGCCTTATCCAGAATCAGCAGGTCAATCCCGTTTCCACTTGCCGAGTCTCTCTGAAGAGCTGTTCTTATTGCTTTCAGAACAAGCTGCTTAGCATTCTCCATGCTCAACCCGTCTCTGTATTCTGCCTCCAGTATTCCGAGCGCCACCTCTGTTCCGCTTCCGGCTGCAGCATACTTGTCCTCTATGACTGAGCCGAGTGCGTCTAACGCATATATTCCGTGAGTGTTAAACGTGAAGCCCCCGATGATGGTCTGGGTTATCAACGGGTAGAGCCTGTTGGCGAAGAGAATGTTAGACAATAGTTTTGAAAGGGCTTTCGCAGTTATCTCTCTCGAAGTATTATACTGGAACATTCTAGCATGATAGTTCAGCTCCCTAACTATCGTCTGAACATCAGATATTAGGCCTGCTGACGCTAGGCCTATTTTCGGAGTTATCTGGAATATTTTCTTGACTGACTTCCCTATTATGAATGTCCCGTAGGCTGCTCTCCTGTCCGCCCCTAGAATAACCCCGTCCCTGTAGACAAGCCCTACGACAGTGGCGCCAGGCACGTATTCACCCATGTTTACTAACCACCTTTCTCCGCTCTTCCACGGGTCCCGGGTGAAAATAAGCTTTTATAGAAAAGCCTCCGCCTAAGCCTAATGCTGAGCCATGGTTGAGACTCTTGAGATAGACGGCTCAATGGGCGAGGGCGGGGGCCAGGTTTTAAGAACCGCGGTGGCTCTTTCAGCCCTTCTCAGGAGGCCCGTCAGGGTTTTCAACATTAGGGCTAGGCGGTCCAACCCTGGTTTAAGGCCGCAGCACTTCTCCGCTGTGAATGCTGTCGCCCGTTTAACCGGCGCCAGGGTTGAGGGCCTTCAGGTAGGCTCAAGGGAGATATTTTTCACTCCGGATGAGGCTGAGGCTCTGGAGGCTACTCTTGACGTTGGAACCGCTGGAAGCATTCCACTGGTCCTCCAAGCCTTGATGCCTGTTTTAGCTTTTTCAAGCCGAGGAGCCAATCTTATTCTTAAGGGTGGGACGAACAATCCTAGGGCGCCCCCGATAGACTATGTTAAGGAGGTTCTCGCCAGGGTTCTCGCTGAAATGGGTTATCATGTGGATATTGTTGTTGAGCGGAGGGGTTTCTACCCTAGGGGCGGGGGCATCGTAAGGTTCAGGTCTAGGCCGGTTGAGGTCCTCAAGCCTTTCAACCTAACCGTGTTCACCGGGCTGCAGAGTGTTCGGATACTGGTTTACACCGCTAGGCTGCCCCGGCATGTGGCTGATAGAATCGCCCATTCAGCCTCGCTCGAGCTAGCTAGGAGGCTCAGGGTTAAGCCGAGCGTGGAGGTAGAGTTCATGACGGGAGAGGAGAGTAATGCTCCGCTCGACCCTGGCTGCGGCATCATGATTCTCGGGACGCTTGAAAACAATGTTGTTTTCGCCTCCAGCAGCCTTGGGGAAAGAGGCAAGCCTTCTGAAAGGGTTGGGCTTGAGGCTGCTTCAGAGTTCATCAAGCAGGTTGAAGCAGGGGCGCCGGTTGACAAGAATCTCGCCGACCAGCTTGTGGTTTACGCTGCCCTAGCCAAAGGGGTTTCGAAGCTTAAGACCAGTGAAATTACTCTCCACACTTTGACGACGATAAGGCTTGTCGAGCTCTTTCTCCCAGTCAGGTTCCAGGTTGAGGGTGGTGCCGGAGCTCCTGGAGGCTACGCTGTTGAAGGTGTGGGATTCAAGCGTCCGGCAGCCTAATGTTTATCAATATGGTTGCCCCGGGTTGCGGTATGAGAAGTGAGCCATACCCGCTTTACGTGGGGCGTTTCCAGCCTGTGCATAATGGCCACATACATGCTATAAGACATGTTGTCTCAAACCATGACAGTATTATTATCGCTGTGGGCAGCTCGCTGACGAGCCACGACAAGGATAACCCGTTCACATTCGGCGAGAGGCTTCAAATGCTCCATCTAGCCTTGGCTGAAGCCGGGATAAGTCTTGAGAAAACCATCATAACCGGGGTTCCTGATATTCCTTATGCGCACTTTCTTTGGGTCCGGCTTGTCGAAGCCATGTGCCCACCTTTCAAACTGGTCTACAC
>JAOAJQ010000110.1 GCA_026414125.1 Thermoproteota archaeon | reverse complement strand
GTCGTGTGGACTCGGTCTAATAGGGTTAAGATACCATCCTGATTGCCACCTAGCTGGAACCCCGCTTATCCTGCATAGGGTTATGAAGAGAATGGCTTGGACCCCGCAATCCCCCCTAAGGTTTCTCGCAGCGTAATCACTGATACATTCAATCGTCGAGTATTCTGGCACCAGCGCATAGCTAATGTTTCCCGTTATCCAATCATATATACGCCAAGCCTTAAGATAAGGGTTGGACTCTCCCGAGACAAGCTCGTCTGCAAGCCTCCTAAGATAGGGAGTGAAAGCTATGTGTGGTAGAAGCTCTGAAGTGAACCTCCCATACGACTCATCTTCGACATATCGGCTTACCTTCTCAGGATTTACCTCCACATATGCAGCGTTCACCACATACTCGTATTCAACAGCGAATGTAAGTCCCCTACCATTAACCGATTTTCCCTCGAAATATATTGTCCTCTGGGGACTATTCTCCGGAGCAAGAAAATACTTCTCGGGCATGGTTGACACGAGTCTAATAAATGGTTGCAACTCGTTCTTTTGGGGGAAAGGAATCCAGACTCTTACAGTCTCTTCTTCTGGAACAGCATCAGGCTTAACCCTTAAAACCATTGACACCCTGTTTCTGACTGGCTCCACATTCCCAGTGCCTGAGGCCACTGCCCTATGAACCACCGTGTCTAAATGTTCACATAGCATGCCGGCGATCTCAGCATCATTCCTCGCTTTAAGCCTGCTTCTAATCTCACTCCTTTCCCTTAAGAAGTTAGGCAGGAAGTTTTTGAAAATCCTTATTTCTCCCTCTATCTCCAAATGCTCTATTAGGCCTTTTTCAAGCCATTCGTCGAACTCGCTTAGAGTCAAATCCGTAATCTGCTGCTTAAGCAATTCAAAAGCATCATTCTTTGAAAGAAAGTAATCCCACTCAATCCTCTTAATCCTCTCCAGTTCCCATTCCAGCCTACGCCGGAGAACCCTGGGAAGCATCCTCACCTCAGCCAGAAACCGGTTTATTGCATCCGCAGCCTCTTTAAACAGGCCTTTTTCCTCAAGTCGGCGAACAGCATCGGGTAAGCCAACCACTAGAAATCCGGTGTCCAGATTATCATCCTGCAAGCCTGTCTATTTAGCTGTGAATTCGTATTTAGGCTTTAGCCGGCAACATGTAAATCCTTATGTATAGCTAAGATTAAAGGATTAAGTCATGTGCATGAAGAACCATTCATCCTTCCCCTGCCCCGAGGAGAAAATACCCCACTACACAGCCTACCGTGTTTACGAGCCCATCCGTATTGACGGGCTTTTGGGCGAGGCTTGCTGGCAAATGGCTCCCCGCTCTCCCCGTTTTGTCGATCTTGTGAGCGGCCGGCCGACTCTTTACGACACGTATGCGGCAGTACTGTGGGATGATGAAAACCTGTACGTTGGATTCTGGGTCGAGGAGCCCCTGGTGGTCGCCACCCTGACTGAGCGCGACTCCCCGATATATGAGGATAATGATGTGGAACTCTTTATTGCCGGCAGAGACGCTTACTACGAGTTTGAGATTAACGCACTCGGAACCTTTTATGAAGTTCTCTTCATATGGGAGGATGCTTACGAGAAATCCGGTTACAGTAGGCTTCCAGAGTTTAGAAGAGATGTTCCTGGCGTAAGGCTGTTCCCAGGAGTAGGCTTTAGAAACCATCCCCGGGGGCTTCGAATAGGTTTCTGGAACTGGGATTTCCCTGGTTTAAGAGTAGGGGTTCATGTCGACGGTACTCTCAACAACAATCAGGACAGGGACAGGGGCTGGACGGTTGAGCTAGCCTTACCTTGGAATGGGATGAGGGTGCTCGCCATGCCTGACAACAGGCCACTGCCCCCTAAGGATGGAGAAACCTGGCGTATGAACTTTTTCCGCTTCAACCAATATAAGGAGGCTCCTCCAGCACAAGATTCTGGAGGCTGGGCCTGGAGCCCCCATTACGTATGGGACTCCCACGTGCCCGAATGCTATCCCTTCATACATTTTTCATCGAAAACAGTAGGTAAGGCAAACGGAGACTAGGAGCATTGCCATAGGATTCGGCAGGTCTCGGGCAACGCGCTTTGGGAAAACAAGATAAAACTTTTAATCCTGCGGAGTGAAGGTGTCGAATGAGGCTGAGGGGAAACCATATGATTAGCGAGCAAGGCTTCACACGGCTGCTAACCCTAGCCATAATTCTAATCGTTTTCGTAGCCGCGACTGTTTTCACGCTTAGAACAATCGAAGTGGCTAAACATCGCCAACTTGCACTACCATACCAAGACGGTTTGACGGGGTGGGTTTTCTGCCCGAAGTGTTTCAGCTCAACCGGTTTAGAGCCTACGGAGAATCATGCCTTTAGATGTAGAAACTGCGGTTTCTTTTTCAGCTTCGGATCCCCCTAAAATTAACCTTTAACGGAGATAGTTTTTTAAACTCTAAACCCAAGCCGGAAACATGCTCTTTGTTTCAGAAGGGGGTTTAGGAAGACTTGTTGAACCAAAGTTGAAAAACCAGCCAAGTCGTTCATACGTGGAAATCAAGATGATCATTTTCCTGTCTCATTTCCTCCTGCTAATGCTACTGACTTCTCTCTGCACCAGCGTAGCAGGTTCTCCAGCTATGCTGGACCATCTTGCTGAAGATGATCTCTCAAGGTTCTACGCGTATGACAAGTCTATTCCTCTGAATCCTGTGGAGGAACTAATCAGGGACGAGAGGGTTTGTAAAATATTCAAAGTGTATTTTAACTCTGTGAACAGCGAAAGGGTTCCGGCCTTGATTTCAATACCCTCAGGCCGGGGTAAACATCCATGCGTAGTTTTCCTCCACGGCTACGGTGGTTCTAAAGAAGACATGCTGTCTTTTGCAAGCCTGGTTGCAGCTGAGGGCTACGCTGTCATTGCAATAGACGCGGAGTTCCACGGTGAGCGTAGGGAAAAAGGGAAAGCATTATACTCGCCGAACCTAGAGGAGTCTAGGAACGGCATAATTCAAACAATCATCGACCTTAGGAGAGCAGTGGACTATCTTGAAACCAAGGAGGAGATTGATGTTGAAAGGATTGGATACGTAGGCGGCAGCATGGGGGGAATCCTAGGAGCGATATTCATAGGCGTCGAGCCTAGGATTAAGGCTGCTGCACTCCTAGTCGCAGGGGGAAACATGAGCCTAATGATAATGAGGAGCCAGCATCCAGCAATACCGGCTATTAGAAGATATATGGAGGAACAGGGCATGACTTATAAGGAGCTTCAGGAGAAACTGAACCTTGTTGACCCTCTCAATTTCATAGGGAAATTCGCACCCAGGCCAGTGGTCTTCCACCTCGGAAAATACGACCGGATTGTCCCGGCTGAAGCCGGCGAGCAGCTTTACAAGGCAGCGGGAGAGCCCAAGCAAGTATACTGGTATGACTCTGGCCACGACCTTCCTTTGGAGCTGGTTGCCTCAAGAATCCTAGACTTTATGGATCGAGAGTTAAAAGGAGTCTTTTTCACCTCCCACGAAGCAAGGTTCTGGGTAGCCAGATACGGTTTGCCGATGCTGGTAGCCGGGCTTGCCGCCAGTGTTCTAGCCTACGCTATATTTTGGTCTAAACACTCTAAGTATTCTAAACATACTTCCACATCTTAAACTCCGCCTGTAGATTGGAAAAACGGTTAAAAACGATCTTAACCGTTTTTTAACCATAGAGGAGCAGAAGAATTTAAGGGTTAAGGCTTTTGAAGAAGGTGGCTTTTCAGACGATTTTGAAACCAGGTCGCCCTACTGGAGTTGGAGGATAGACAACCACGCTGGCTTTGAGGTTGAGAGGAGCGTTTTAAGAATGTGGATGGGGCCGACCGAGGCCCTCTACTATTCGAATGCTGAAATAGCCGATGGTCTTTTCGACGACCTCCCCTGGATGTTTAAGACTTTCGAAACCAAAGCCAGGCTCTTAGGGAAGCACTATGGAAGCGCCGGATGGGGCTTCTGGAATCACACGATGGTTACCGACAGCTCTCTTCCAATCTGGTTCATATATTTAAAGACTAGGCGCCCATATCCATTTTCAGGTTTCTTCGCCCAGGTTGGTAACCGTTTTCAGCCGATAATGCTTTTGGAGAAAAGCAGCAAGTTTGTAATCGCTTCAATTCTTTCGAAAGTGGCAAGCGGAATAATCGGGGTAGACATAGTGTCTTCGAAGCCCACTATGCAGGAGCTTAAGCTTGACGAGTGGCACGATTATAGAGTAGAATGGGTTAAAAATGGTGTAAGCTTTAACATAGACGGCAGAGAGGTGGCGAAAATTCCGTTCACCTTTAAGGAGGATAGGGCTCGTGCAGACGTATGGATAGATAATGCTGTCTACGAGATTAGGAAAGGCGACCCAGCGGGAGTCTACAGACATGCCACTCAGGAGAACAGAATGAGAGCATTACTTGAAATAGACTATATCAGGGTCCGTT
>JAOAJQ010000109.1 GCA_026414125.1 Thermoproteota archaeon | reverse complement strand
GTTAAAGAGTTTTATCAAGATGATAAAAAGATAAATTAGACTGTTGTTCTGAGTTTTGAACAGGTTGAGCATAGTGCTTGGGGTGGATCTTGGAGCATCCAACGTCAGGGTTGCCTTATCCGACACGAATGGAAGGATTCTTTTGAAAAAATCAGGGAGGACGACTGGCACGACAGGACTAGATATTGTTAGGCAGATTGTCGAAATGGCTAGAAGTGCCCTCACCTCCCTAGGGTTTACTGATAAAAGCTTGAAAGCGATTGGAGTGGGGTCAATAGGCCCACTTGACTTAAAGAAAGGCTTGATCGTCAACCCTCCCAATCTGCGGGTGGGCGTAATCCCCATCGTGGAAGGCATTGAAAAACATTTTAACGTGCCTATTAGACTTCTGAACGATTGCGTTGCAGCCGTACTAGGGGAAAAAAGATTTGGAGCCGGTAGGAATCTTGAAAACATTGTTTACGTTACGATAAGCACAGGAATAGGTGGTGGAGTAATAGTTGACGGACACCTCCTTCTCGGAAAAGATGGTAATGCACATGAAGTTGGCCACATAGTGGTGGATAAAGAGGGGCTACTTGAATGCGGGTGTGGAAAGCCAGGACACTGGGAAGCCTATTGCAGCGGAAGTGGAATGGTCAACTATGCTAGAGTACTCCTAAAAGAATGGGGTGTAAATTTCAATAAGAGTATACTTAGGAATTATTTCCCAGAGGATTTTTCAAAGGCTTCTTCCAAAATGCTTTTCGATGCTGCAAGGGAAGGCGACAAGTTGGCACTTAGGATCATTGAGAAAATAGGGTTACTTAACGCAATTGGCTTCGCTAACATAATAAACGCATATGATCCTGAGCTAATAACAGTCGGTGGCTCAGTCGCTCTTTTCAACAGTGAACTTATACTTGACCCAGTAAAGAAAAATGTTTCAAAATACGCTATGAACAGATTGCCTGAGATAACTATAACGCCACTCGGGGAAGACGTGGTTCTCTTCGGTGCCTTGGCTGCTGCACTCGAACAAATCTCTTAACCAAGTTTCTTCGATAGAAACCAGCTTAAAACAGTTTTAAACATCTCACGGGATTCACGATCTAACAGACATAGAGCGGTGAAATAAACAATTATGCCTACTAGGATGACGGGCATCAAGGATGTTAATACAATCATTATCTGCCCGCTTTTAGCCGATTCAGGATACAGCATTAGTAGCACACTTGACATCACTATTCCTGAAATGAACAGTTTGGACACTCTCCTGAAATCTAAACTGAAGTTGACAAGCCTCCTAGAGAGACGTAAATAATAACTCATTATAAAGAGGTTAACCAGTAAGTAGCATAAAGCTGCATACATAGAGAATAAAATAAGCGGGCTATCAAAATCATTCAATATCTCAGCCACAACCGCGGTTATTGTTATGTAAACAATTGAACCAGAAAAGTCAACGAATGGGATTCTTATGAGATACGAGTTCACTAGTTTTTTCCATGAAGCGTTCTCATTAACATCAATCTTTTCAACCCCTAATATGACTGTTGAGAAAAAACTTTTCAGCACGGTAATTGCAGAGCACAAAGTCATTATTCTAAGAACATTATGCACAGGTCCATAACCTTCTCTTAAAAGATATAGTAGAGGCTCTGCGAGAATCAACTGTCCGAGTGTCATAGGTATCAGGAAGAGTAGCACGAGCTCCAATGACTCCTCAATATCTCTACCTGTTCCACCGGAAAGAAGTTTCGGATATAGCCCTATTGCCAGAGATCCTGCGAAAAGTATCACTCCGGCAAAAATATTTGCAGCCCTGATATATGCTACTGGAAGCAAGGAGCCTGTTAACAGTGTTAAGACGAGAGCATCCTGAGAATACATTATTCCTGGAGCGATCGACGCCAGAGGTATCCAGCCCATTCTGAACCATCGACCCACGTCACGGGGTAGGAATGAACCCTTAAGATGCTTTGACAGCCTCAGCGAATAATATAGTGCCTGAATGATTAGAGCTAAGTCTACTGAAAGAACAGCCCCGAAAAGAGATAGCCTGAAGTATCCGACTAGCATAACTCCAATAACCACCTTAGATGTTTCGAAAAAAATGGTTCCATACCCTACTATATGAGGTTCAACCCCATGGCATACTGATTCCAAGCTTGACGTGTGATGTATTATTATGATCCACACTATGAATGCGAGGATAGTCGGCAGGTCGATGCTTACACTTGACGCGAAAATTGGAGACAAGACGGTGAAGAATGCCGCAGAAACTAGTGAAACCATACTGTTGAATAAGACTCCTGATTTCGCAACCGGTTTCCCTCTTCCTGTAAATCTTGTAAGCCAATAGTTTGCAATGCTTGAAGGTATTGTGAAATAGCTTAACAGACTTGCGTAGAACTGCCAAGTCCCGAACAGTTCTTCGGTAAGCCTCCTTGTTACAAGCATTGTAAACAATAAGCCTGTTAAGACTGAAATCATCCTTGAGGCGAAGTTAACCAGTCCAGAGTACTTCAGCCTGATGCCGCTCACATTAGCTTCAAACAATTCATACGCATTTAAAAACCTATTCTGACACCTGTCATAACTGGGATCGAAAGGCTCGTCCCTCTATGGGTTCGTCCTGCCTGCTTCTGGACTTGTCAACAGCCCTCAGCCCATACTAAGCATTTCTTCAAGCTCACCCTTGTTTCCTACTGTAGATTTCAATAGATCAAGACGTATGTTAAAATGCAAGCTTTACTTCACGTTTGAACCTAAAAACCCCGACAAGTATTCAATAGCAGAAAACCAGCTCCAAACCGATTTTTTTAGAGGCTTCAAAGACTTTCTTCTTAACTTCATCGTAGTAAGAGGATTCCGAAAACAATATTTTTCTCCATCCGTCGTATAGCTCTGGATATTTTTTCAAAACAATCTTCGAAACCATGCTCCAAACCATCGGCCTCAGGTTGAGCCTGTCAACATAAACATAGTCTGCCCCTGCCTTCTTAAACCTTGTCAAAAAACCTTCTAAATCGGTCTCTGAAAGAAAGGGAAGTATTGGTCCGAAGAAAACATATGTTCTCAAACCGTTCTCTTTTGCAAGCCTTATTGCTTCAAGCCTCTCCTCAGCATTTGAAGAAGCCGGTTCGAAATTCCTCCTGACTTCCTCGTCCAACGTAACAACTGTAACCCCGACTTCATTAAGCTTGTTCCTCTTCAAAACATCTAGGTCTCTTGCCACAAGGTTTGACTTGGTTTGGACAATAACGGGAAACCCTTTTTTAACGAGCATCTCAAGAATTTTTCGTGTCAACTCGTATTTCTTCTCAACCGGCTGATAAGGATCGGTGAGCGAACTCAAGTATACTTTTCCAGCCTTCTTCTTCTCAACCTCCCTTGAAAGGACTTCTAAGGCATTCGTCTTAACGTCGAGAAACTCGCCCCACTCCTCCTTACCTCTTCTAAACCTAAAGGTTATTCCTGCAGCGTAGCAGTATCTACATCCATGTTGACAGCCTACGTAGGGGTTTACACAATAATCTGCAATCGCACTATTATTCAGCAGTGTCTTACACTTAACCTCTCTGATTTTCACAGGAGTATTCGAAAGACATCCGAATACTAATAAGCTTTTTACAAAAAACTTCGAGGGTTTTAACAGACAGGAGTGTTTCCAAGGAAATCAGGGTCGAGAACCCTAGCGGCGAGCAGGCTTAACCCCAGAATCCTCGTTAAGGTGAATGAAACAGGAATTCGCCTCATGACGTTGAAAATCGTCCTCATCCTGAGACCCTTTCTCAACGCTCCGCCAATGGTTTTTCTCCAAACAGAATCATATGTTTCAGCCAAGAAGCTTTCGTCGAAAAGGTTTTTTTCAAGGGCTGCTGCGCAAGCATCCCCAGCTATTCTACTGCAGATCTTGCTGTAGACAAGACCACCTAGTGAGAAAGGCTTGACTTGACACGCGGCGTCCCCGACCAGAATAACTCTACAAGCCGAGGTTCTGTTCATTATTCCGAATCTTATCGAATCCCCTATAAACCCATTGCAACAAGGCTCCACGTTCAGCCTCTTTAAGAGTAGCCTGAGCCTCGGCCAAGGATCATCAGTGGTTAAAAGTCCCACTCTAGCCTTGCTCCTGCTTAAAGGTATTACCCAGGCGAAAACTCCCTTTGAAAACTCTGGTTCAAACCTCAGCTCAACAACGTCCTGTTCAAAAACACCGTTTGCCACGCATTGAAACGCGAAGAGAAGGGCATCAGGCTGCTTCAAACCAGTCAGTCTCGCAACAATAGAGTTAGGTCCGTCGGCCCCGACTAGGATCCTTCCAGAGTAATGATCCCCCTTATTCGTGACCAAGCATCCTTCCTTTAGCCCCACAACCCTCTCGCCGAGCCTAATCTCAACTCCTTCTCCTAAAGCGTCTTCAGCAAGATGCTTATCGTAGCCAGCCCTATCTATCACAAGCATATCTTTTTTAGAGTATACTTCAAAAC
>JAOAJQ010000108.1 GCA_026414125.1 Thermoproteota archaeon | reverse complement strand
TGTATGTTGGGAAAAACTATATTCAAGAAGGATGGGCTTCACAGGCTTAGTGCAAGCTACATTCCTGAAAGAATTCCAAGTAGGGAGGAGCACCAGCTTGAGATATTCAACACTGTAATAGGCTTTATCGAAGGCAGGCTGCCCCTGAAAGCCATAGTTTTAAACGGTCCAAGCGGCTCCGGTAAAACCGTCACTGTAAAAAAGGCTTCTGAACAGGTTTTAAAATACTGCAGCCAGAAGAGTATTAAGCTTGAATACAGGCATTTAAACACTAGGTTTGCTTCCTCAGACTTCACTCTCGCACAGATGATTGCGCTGAGCCTAATGCCCAACATACCTGGCAGGGGATACAGCAGCAGGGAGCTCCTGTTCACAGTCTTCGATTATCTTGAAAAATCAGGAAGGAGCTTCCTACTCGTCTTGGATGATTTTGACAGCTTCCTGAGCGGGGTTAGAAGCAGGTTTTTCACGGATCTTTTAAAGATTTCAGAAGAGTATGAGGACAGGGTTAAGTTAATCCTAATACTCATTGGGATAGATGATGTTTCCCGCAAGGTTAAAGACTCTTGGGCAACCTCCTTCTTCTGGAAGATAGGCAGAAGCTTCAAACCATATAGTGCCGAAGAAATATCGGTTATACTGAAGGATAGGGTGGAGCTCTCCTTCAACGAAAATAGTGTTGACGATTCTCTCGTATACTTTATAGGTAGGCTGACTGAAAGGTTCGGGTATGGTTCAGCAAGGTATGGCATTGAGCTTCTGCTTGCAAGCGGGCTTAACGCGAGCTACGAGGGCTCTTCCAGAGTGTTTCCTGAGCATGTTAGGGAAGCCCAGTACAGGATTGAAAGCGTCATTACTCCGGAGGATTTGAAAACGGTTTTCTCTCAGGATCCTGAAATACGCAGGCTTGTCGAGAGGCTTCTACGCGTTTTCGAGTTTTGCGAGGAACCTTTTGCAGATTTCAAGATGCTTGAGGAGCACGGCGTTAGAACGAGGGATAACAGCGTGGTTGAGAAGCTTAAGAGGCTGCATTTGGAGGGGCTGCTAGATTACAACCCGTTTCGGAGAGAAGTAGCGCTGATAGGGATGCCTCTCCGGCTTCTTCAACAGGCTTTCGACTAGTCTTCTCCCTGCGGGAAACCAGTATTAGGAGCACTATTGCTATAAACGTCGCTAGAAGCAGATAGTTCAGCAGAGTAACGTCTCCCTCACCGATGCTTGTTCCAAGCTTCTCACCCACATAGCTGTAGAAGAGGGCTCTTGGAACCGTCCCCAAGAAGGTTGCAACGGTGAAAGATGCTATGGCTATTCCAGTCGCTCCAGCGAAGTAGGATACGGCGTCGAAGGAAATCCAGGGTATGAATCTGGCTGCGAAAATTATTTTATACCCGTGTTTGACGAAAAGCTTCTCCACTTTTTCCAACTGTTCTCCGCTCACCAGCCTCTCCACCAGAGGCCTCCCGAACTTTAAACCTATCGCATAGTTTATCAGGGCACCGCTCATCAGTCCGAGCGTTCCAACTACCGAGGAGGCTTCGAAGCCGAAGGCTGAGCCACTCATAATCAGCACTGCTTCAGCAGGTATAACTGCTATAATAGATTGAATAATCATAAGCAGGTAGAAGCCGAGTAATCCTCCTTTCAACATTGCCTCCTGAAGCTGGTTGAAATACTCGGAGAAAACTCTGGGAACAACGTTAACTATGATAATCGCTATAACCACGATTATTGAAAGCAGCAGCTTAACATCCAGCTTCATTCCAGGCCTCCCTAACCATTGCGTTAAGCCCTTATTAATGCTTAAGCCGCCTAGGAAACCTTTAAAAATACTTCCTTAAGGGGAGACGCTTATTCCAAAAGGAAGGGGAGAATAAAGGTTGAAGCCTGAAGTATGTTCAAACAGCATTTCGGTGCTTGACAATGTTGAAGCAATCAGGATGATCGACAAGGGAAACATGGGGCTGATGATATCCTCGTTTCCAACACTGTTGAAAGAGGCAGTAACACTATCCCGGAACTTGGCTCTCCCTAGAGAATACAGGAACATCAAGGAGGTTGTTATATGTGGAATGGGTGGTTCAGCCATAGGCGGAGAGCTTTTCAAAGACCTTTCCCAGAGTATTATCCCGCTGCGCGTCTCCGTAATCAGGGACTACGACCTGCCTAGGCACGTTGATGAAAGCAGCCTAGTGGTGGCGGTGAGCTACTCCGGAAACACTGAGGAAACCCTAGAGTCTTTTAAACAGGCTTACGAGAGAGGGTCACGCATGATTGCAATCGCCTCTAACGGTCTGCTGGAGAAGGCTTGCTCTAAGCTTAAAATACCGTTCCTAGGGGTTCCATCAGGGTATACACCTAGATCGGCGCTTCCGCTGCTCTTCATACCGTTGTTGAAGGTGGCTGAGGAAATAGGTTTCCCGCTGGTGGGTGAGGGTGAGCTGGCTAAAGCCCATAGGCTGGTTGAAGAGTATAATTACAAGCTTACTCCGGAAAACCCTTTAAGCCGGAACCCTGCTAAGCAGCTGGCTGCGAGGCTGAATGAGAAACTCCCCATCATATACTCCATGGGCCACTTGAAGTCTGTAGCCCTGCGGTATAAGGATCAGATTAATGAGAATGCTAAGATGAGGGCTATGTGCGACCAGCTTCCAGAGGCAAACCATAATGAGGTTGAAGCATGGGAGAAGATTGATTTCAAAGAGCTTCTCCACGTTGTTTTCATCGACAGCCGTTTCAAAAACCCTTATCTTGCTGAAAGCATTAATCAGCTTATTTCAGCGATTGAAAAAGAGGGTGTTGGGTTAAGCATGGTTAAACCACTCGGTGAAACAATGCTTGAAGAAATGCTTTCAGCAATAATCCTAGGGGACTGGGTGAGCTACTACCTAGCCATACTGAGAGGGGTGGACCCTGCCCCGGTTAGGCTAATAAGCGATCTTAAGAAGAAGCATGATGAGAAAACGAGGTATTCCGAAAAGTTTGAAGAGTGGCTAGGCAAGTCTGCAAAAAGCAATTAGGTTTAAAGATACCTGGTTAAAACGCTCTTCTCCACACCATCTTCACGCATCAGAATCCTCGTCAAATCGAACATGCTGATCCTCCTAAACTCCATTCCGTTTCTCCTAAGCATTCTCTCAGCCTCTTTCGTCACACCCGGGGCTAGGAGCATAACCCTGACGCCTGGACCAATGCTCCGAGCATATCTTGACAACTGTCTAACAGCCTCTAACCCTGCCTTATCTTTTTTTATCTCCACTATTGTTCTACGATTGTTCGCGTCAACTCCAACGATGTCAACCACTCCAGTTTTCTCCTTTGCTTCCGAAGAAGTTACTCTAAACCCTTCCTCCACGAGCTCAGGATGCCTGCGGAGAATTTCAGAAATCTCCTTCTCGCTCAGGTACATTTGGAATCCCCCCTTATCCTCAAGCCTTCCTGAGAAAATGCTTTTTACACAGTGTATTCTCACAACGACTTTCTCAGGCTTCCTCATCCTCTTAACAGTGAGGACAATATGATCTTGGCTAACAGTAACCCCAATGTAATTCGGAGGAGGCTGCCAGTTAACCGGCTCAAGTCCTGAAGGCCTGTGAATCAGGAAGGAAGTGTCCTCTTTAACGATTATGAGTCTCTCACCTTTCTCTAGGAACGATCTTGCTCTTCCAACGTAATCAGCCTCACACATGCAGACTAGCGCGATGAACTCCTTAGTGCTGACCGCCTTCTTAAGCTGTTCCGCCGCCTCCTCCAAGTCGGGTTTAACCATCAGCTTCCTAAGGTCTGGCAGGATTTATTACTTTTTTCAACATTCTGTCGCTGTTCGAATCAATATTTTAAGCTGTTTTGCAAAGTTTATCTGTGAAAGCTTTTTAACAGTTTTGTTTCAATAGTATGAACGGTGAAACTTAATAAACCCCCTCATGGAAAATCTTCCGGTTGAAAACTGTGAACGGGAGGGGAGATGCTGGACGTTGAACGATAAGAAGGAGGGTTTTCCAAACGACTCTGTAAGAAGGAAGGATCAGCCTGACTATGTTTATCTGCGTGTCGCTGAGGCTCAGCCCACCGACGTCGGGCGGGGTTACGCTAGGATTGATCCGGAGGTTGCGAAGCTTCTGAACCTTTCGCCTGGGGACGCCATTGAGATAGTTGGCAGAAGGAAGACCTATGCTCTCGTGTGGCCTGCCTCGGCCAAGGATAGGGGCCTCGGCCTGATCAGGATAGATGGCTACACGAGGGAGAATGTTGGCGTCAGCCTCGACGATAAGGTTAGGATCAGGAAGGTAACGGCCAGGTACGCTACTACCGTTGTTCTAGCACATACTGAGCAGCCTAGGATGGTTAACGGCGAGGAGTTTGTGAAAAGCATAATGATAGGCAGGATAATAAACAGGGGGGACATTATCCCTGTGAGGATAATGGGTAAGATTGTTCAGCTGGTCGTCGTCTCCTATCAGCCTGCTGCTGAAGCAGTTATCGT
>JAOAJQ010000107.1 GCA_026414125.1 Thermoproteota archaeon | reverse complement strand
ATATATTCCCATACGTACCGTTCAAATCCTTCGAGTTCTGCCTCGAGCTGGCTAGGGAGACAGGAGTCGTTATGGCTCCGGGTCAGGGGTTTGGGCCATCAGGTGAAAACCACGTTAGGATAAGCTTCGGGGCTAGAGAGGAAGACATAATAAATTCAATAGAGTTGTTAAACAGGTTTGAGCCTAAGGTTGAACGATGCGTTTAAAGAAGGAGAGGATGTTCTCCTAATCTCATCTAAAGGGAAGAAAAGAGTCGTGAAAATACAGGGAGACCGGATTCATACTCATAAAGGATATATTCAGGTCAGCGACATCGCTGGCAACCAGCCTGGAATAGTGGTTAGAACACACACGGGGGACGAGGTTCTTGCCCTTAAACCTCTGGTTGCAGACTATATTCCTAAGCTGGCTAGAAGGACGCAAGTGATGTATCCTAAGGATCTTGGCTACATGGTTTTAAGCCTAGGGATATCACCGGGCTTCAAGGTTCTAGACGCGGGCACCGGAAGCGGGGCTGCCGCCATGATTATGGCGAGCCTAGTAAAGCCGACTGGGAAAGTCTTCTCTTACGATGTTGACGAGGAGTCTATAGCGGTTGCTAGGAAGAACATTGAAAGGGTCGGCCTTCTTGAGTATGTTGAACTCGTGCATGAAGATGTTAAAACAGCTGTTTTCAAAGAGTTTTTCGACGCCGCCTTGATGGATCTTCCAGACCCCTGGGAAGCCCTGGGGAATGTTTCAAGGTTCCTTAAGCCGTCAGCCAGACTATGTCTTGTACTGCCTACTATGAACCAGCTGGAGAAGGCTTACTCTGCACTGGTGGACTCGGGGATGGCGCATCTGGAAACCGTTGAGATATTTCTCAGGAGGATAAGACCCTTCCAAGGGAAGGTTAGGCCCGAGTCCCTGATGACTGGACACACTGCTTACCTTATGCTGGGCGTAAAGGTTTCGAGAGAAAACGTTTAAAAAGAACACGGAGAGAGTAGCGTCGGATTGGATAGGAAGGAGGCGGTTTACTCGGCAGGAAACCTGCTAGTACTGGTAGGTTTAATTGTTCTATCAGCATTCACATTCGTCGCAAGCCTCCAAGTCACTGGCTTTCTAAGAACCGGCGTCAATCTTTTCAGCTCCATCCTTGTATTCCTAGGGTCAGTTCTCCCATTCTTGCTCAAAGAGATGGAAACCCAGCTCAGAATGAGAAGCATTGGGCTAAGGTGCTTCGCATCAAGCTTCATAATGTCAATACTGCTTCTGGCTCAAACAATGCTGAGGGGTTTTGCTTCAACAGTGCCGATTTTAGCGTCGCTAGCATTAGGATTATCCGGCATAGCGGCATATCTTCTTTCGAGAACAGGGAGAATCACCCCACCACCCGTTAGGGAAATACTCCTATTCCTCTCAGTGGTAATAGTTTTTTCAACGCCGATGATCTACTTGTTTCTAGGAGAGCTGGGCGTAGATACTAATGTTGCCAGAATAATGTCGGCCAGCCTACTAATCGTCTTCACAGGAGTAATTTATGTTTCTCTCAAGAGGCCTAACAACCCCTCTGGAACCAGTTCAGATGGAAAAAGGGCTAAGCCGCCGGATGCGTAACGCTTAATACTGTCTTGAAAAAATGGTTTGAACAGGGCAGACCAGGCTCCTGCCCAGGGGCAACTCTGAAGCAGGCCTCAACATCTTGAGGAGGGTACAAGCCGCCTCGACCATGGGGACTGGGCGTGAAACCCGTGGAGAGGTTGAAGCAGCCTTCCCAGGGTGTTGCGGAGTAAAAGCATCCTCCTCAGGCTTGTTGAAAAGCGGATTGGGGAGGATGAGCCTACTAGCCTGGGCCCAAAACTCGATGCGGTAAAGCACGGCGTGTGGAGAAGGAGGAGGCAAGCCTTATTAAAGAGGTTGTGTGAACCGAGTTATTGCTGTCGAACCTGAAGATGAATAGTCTCTCGGCTAAGCATTCAGAGTCTCTTTTAACCCTGACGAGGCTTGATCAGCTTCTCAAAAACCTGAAGGATAAGCCCTCTTACTATGTTGACATGCATATTCATTCAAAGTATAGCAGGGCTACGAGCTCAGACATGACTCTAGAGAACATTGCTTTCAGCGCTAAGTTGAAGGGCCTCAACATCGTCGGCACCGGCGACTGCACTCATCCTGCGTGGCTCAAAGAACTTAAGAAGAGCCTTATTGAGGAAAACCCTGGGCTCTACAGGCTTATAAGCGAAAAAAATCCAGAGAATGCTACGCTTTTCCTAATACAGGGCGAGGTTAGCACTGTCTACCAGGATGAGGACATGGTTAAGAGGATTCACCATGTGGTTCTCTTCCCCGACTTCGACACAGTTAAACAGGCTTGCGACGTTTTGAAACATATTGGCGACCTGGGTGCTGACGGCCGGCCCTTGCTGAAATGCAGCTCGCCAGAACTCGTTGAAATTCTGAAAAGCGTTTCAAAGGATGTAGAGGTTTTCCCCGCCCATGTTTGGACCCCGCATTTCAGCATCTTCGGAGTCCACGGCTACATCAGCGTTAGAGAATGTTATAAGGATAAGTCTGGGGAGATACATGCGTTGGAAACGGGGCTTTCGTCAGACCCGTTGATGAATTGGAGAGTTTCAAGAAACGATCATTACACTCTTGTTTCAAACAGTGACTCCCACTCCTACTATCCTTGGAGGCTTGGGAGAGAGGCCAACCTGATGCTCCTCGAAGAATTAAGCTACAGGAGCATTCTGAACGCGATACGTAAACAGGGACGTTCAAGAATAATCCTGACCGTCGAAACCTATCCTGAATACGGGAAATACCATTATCCTGGTCACAGGAGCTGTTCGGTTTCAGTCGACCCTGAGAAATATTTCAGGCTTAAAGGAACCTGCCCGGTGTGCGGCAAAAAACTTACTCCCGGCGTGGAGACGCATATAGAGGAACTCGCTGACCGTCCTAAGGGTATTAAGCCTAGAGACGCTGCAGACTATGTTCACCTAATACCTTTATCCGAAATAATAGGTTACGTTTACTCTATAGACCCCGGCTCTAAGAAGGCTTGGAGCATCTATTATAGTCTAATAAGGGAATTTGGAAGCGAGTACCGCTTGCTAGTTGAAACTCCTGTCGACGAGATAGCGAAGCGCGACAGGAAACTGGCGCAAGTGATTGAGATGGTTAGAAGGGACAGGGTTAGAATAAGGCCAGGCTACGATGGCGTCTACGGAGAGATCGAGGGATTCTACACCCAGGACAAGTTGACAGGTTTTTGCGAATAGTTTAACTCGAGTGTTGAGGAATTGATAAGGCAGTGTGCATTTAGACTTCTTCGAGCTTCAAGTAAGTCAGCTGCTTAGGCATGTAGTTAATCCTCCTAGGAGAGGGCCTAGTTCCGTATTCAACGGTCCTACCTATCGTGTCGAGAAGAACCTGCATCAATTCGCATCCCCTTATTCTGCCGAGCCCGCCGTGCGCAGCCTCCCTTTCCGAGAACACCCTCGTATCATCCTTCCTCAAACCGCTGGAGGACACAAGTATTGGAACAGGCTCCCCAGAGTGCATCCCCCTGTCGCAGGGTGTAGTATGGTCACCGGTCACAACTATCGTGGTGCCAGCTAAAACCGATTCACCTATCATCTTCAGATTCTCCTCGAACCGCTGTATGAACTCGTATTTCGCAAGGGGGTTCCTACTGTGGCTTGCAACATCAGTACCCTTCAAATGAAGGTATACGAAGTCATACTTGTCAAGCAGTTCCAGCGCCTTGCTCAACTTCCCAGTGATGTTAGTGTCGAGAAGACCGTTAGCGCCCTCCACCCTGTAGATATCCATGCCTGTTGCCCGGCCTATCCCCTTGTACAGCAATCCTGCGGCGACGCAGGCAGCACTAAGATCCCACTTCTCCCTGAAGCTGGCCATTCTTCTTTTAACTCCGGGGCTTCTCACCAGAATAGCGTTAGCCTGGTGAAGACCCTTCTCCACCCTAATCCTGTTCAACTCGTGTCTACTCAGTCTTCTAATCGCCTCCATGGTCACGCTGTTAACCAGGTTGGCGAGCCTCCCCGCGCCCTCCCTATCCTTAGCCTCTTCAACAGGCTGGCAGAGTAGAACCGGCTTTCCTTCAGCATGAGGATCATTATCCGTAACCTCGTGAGACAATCCCTCGCCTGAAACAACCATAACGAACCTGTGTTCCGAAAGAGGCTGGAACCTTACTCTGAATCCTTGGAAGTCGCCGAGCTCTTCGTTAAGAAAGCTTGTAAGCTCCCTCGTCTGCTCGCTGCCTATTCTCCCAGCCCGCCTGTCGACAACAACCGGGTAACCGTTCTCAACCCTGATTGTCGCAAGATTACCCCTGAAAGCTATCTCACCCTCCTCCAGCTCAACACCCTCGCCCAAGGCTTCGATAGGGCCCCTCCCGAAATATTCTTTCTCAATATCGTATCCGAACATGACTAGGTGTGAAACATCGCTGCTGGGTGGAACACCTGGAGCAATAACATCCATTAGTCCCTGAGAACCGTTTTTCTTAAGCCTTTTGAAA
>JAOAJQ010000106.1 GCA_026414125.1 Thermoproteota archaeon | reverse complement strand
GACGTGCTAGGCTCAGGGTTGTACAGGAGTGGCCAAGCGGAGCTAAGCCGGTTGTATGTGTTCAATGTGGGAAATGCATATCTGTATGCTTAACTGGAGCCTTAAAATGGGGTTCGAAAGGTAACATTGAACTTGAGGAGGAGCTCTGCACATCTTGCATGGCTTGCGTGGAAACCTGTCCGCAGAAGGTCATCGTGTTTGACGAGAAGAGAAATATCCCGCTCTTTTGCGACCTTTGCGGCGGAGTTCCACAGTGCTCGGAGTGGTGCGGCACAGCAGCAATAAGAGTCGTCGACAAAGGTGTTTGAAATGAAGGGCGGCTACACAGGTAGGATTCTAAGCTTCGACCTTTCCTTAAACAAGGCTAAGGTTAAAAACCTTGACGAGAAGGAGACTTTCCTACTGCTGGGGGGAAAGGGTCTTGGAGCCCTCCAACTCTACAGGAGTCTGCGAGGCAAGGAAGATCCGCTCTCTCCTGAAAACCCAATCATAGTTTCAACAGGACCACTGACTGGAACTATTGCTCCAACCGGCACTAAGTTCAGCATTATAACTAAAAGCCCTCAAACCGGTGTCTTTCTTGATTCAAACTGCGGTGGAATGTTTGGAGTGCAGCTTAAGAGAGCCGGCTACGACATGCTTATTGTCAAAGGGATTGCTGAAGAGCCTTCTATGTTAATAGTTGATGAAAATGGTGCTGAGCTTAGGCCCTGTAGGCTATGGGGCAGGACGACGTTCGAAACCATCGGAGAGCTTAAGAAGGAGTTTCCGGACCACGGCTTCTTGATAGTTGGACCCGCGGGAGAAAGGCTTGCTCCAATCTCTGGGCTCTTGACGGATGATGCGAGGTCCGCAGGTCGCGGCGGCTCCGGCGCAGTAATGGGTTCCAAAAGGCTGAAGGCAATAGTGGCGGGTGGCAGGAGACCAATAGAGGTTTATGATGTTGAGGGAATGAAGAGGGCCGCCTGGGTGGTTAGGAGGATGCTTAGGTTGCACGAGGTTACTGCGAGAAGCCTTCCAAGACATGGGACGGTGAACATAATAGAGGCTGTCAACGAGATGGGTGCCCTTCCCACGAGAAACTTTCAAAAAGGAAGGTTCGACGGTGCAAGCGAGCTTTCAGGCGAGAAATGGAGGTCAAGCCTTTGGAAGACCGATAAGGGTTGCTACGGCTGCACTATAAGGTGCGGGAAAATTGCTGTTTTAAACAACACGTGGGTTGACGGGCCGGACTACGAGACCATATGGGCATTCGGCCCTAACTGCGGCGTTAAGGACGCTAGGACGATAGCCTTGGCTAACTATCTTTGCGACGCCTACGGCTTAGACACGATAAGCATGGGTGTCACGATAAGCTTCCTAATGGAGCTCTATGAGAAAGGATTCATCCAGGAGCTGGACGGGTTGAAGCCCACGTGGGGAGACGAGGAGGTCTTCCTCAGGCTTATTGAGAAGGCGTGTAATGGTGAGGGGTGTGGAAGCATGATTGAGCAGGGTGTAGCCAGATTAAGCAGAAAGTTCCCTGGGAGTGAGGCTTTCGCTATGCACGTGAAAGGGCTGGAAATGCCTGCTTACGAACCCAGGGCTGCTAAGGGAATGGGTCTTGGCTACGCGACCAGCGACCGGGGAGCGTGTCACCTTAGAGGATACACTGCTGGGCAGGAACTGCTTGGGTATGGTGGGGGCGTAGACCCGTACACCATTGAGGGCAAGGCTAGACTGGTGATAGATAGGCAGAATGAGAAGGCTGTGATAGACTCTTCAGGCCTATGTTTCTTCGCGTTCTATGCGATAACGCTTAAAGAGTTGTACCGCATGGTTGTTGCCTGCACCGGACAGCCATATAAAGACTGGTATGAATTCACGAGGATAGGAGAGAGAGTCTACAACTTGACGAGGCTTTTCAATGTGAGAGAGGGATTGTCGAGGAAGGATGATAGTCTACCTAGTAGACTCTTAAATGAGCCTATGTCAGAAGGGCCCGCAAAGGGACAGGTGGTTGAGCTTGAACAGATGCTTTCTGAATACTATAGGCTTAGGGGTTGGAACGAGAATGGCGAACCCGAAAAGGAAACTCTTGAAAGGCTAGGTTTGAGAGAGTTGCTTAAAACCAATGAGTAGTGACTGGAAACTTATTGCAATCTCTGATTATTATTTAAAATAAATAATTCATAAAAGAAATATAAGAAAGTATGTAACACATTCTCTTTCTACATTCTACCTAAGGCATGAAAAAGGCAGTTACCACGTATTGTTCCAAAATGTATTCCCAACAGCATATGCACTATTTTTAACTGCCTTAATCATCGTCTTAACGTTTTCTAAAGGGGTTTTTGGATGGAGGGCGCAGGCTGGAGCCACTATTCTGATTCCAAGGTTTAGGCATGAGAGCGATGCTTCAACAATACTCTTCTCATCGCCTTCCAACAGTAGAAACGTGCTTACTCCTCCCGCTAAAGTTACGCCTCGGATCAAATCTTTCACAATCCTGAGGTTGGTTTTAGGGTCAACATGGAAGACTTTAACACCCGTCTCAGGTATGTCTCTCAAAATCTTTAAAGTGTCTCCGCATATATGTAGTATGCAGGGAGCTTTTAACATGGTTGTCAACTTTTTAAGAGGCTCTACTTCGACCGTTCTGAAAAACATGGGATTAAGCACGTCGGGCGATGAAGCCATGTCTTCGATCACGATAGCATCAGCCCCTGCGGAAACCATTTCTCCGGCATAGTTTGCTATGGATGATGAAAGCCTGTCAGCGTAATCTTTGATGAGACTTGGGTTCCTTCTACTTAGAAACATGGTTTTAGCAGGACCGAGAAGATAGTTTAGGATTGTGAAGGGACCCGTGACACCCCCGAGTATCGGAAAATCCGGACCAATAGCCTGCCTAAGATCTCTGACGACGTCTAAAACCATCATCGTTCTGCCCCTTCCCATAAAGTTGAACTCTTCTATTCTCTCAATGAACCTTTTTGGTTTGGGATAATTGCCTTCGAAGTCGAGTTCGATGCCTAGGGCTTCGGCTTCAACACACTGGTCGAATGGGATCCGAACTGTTTCAAAACCCACAAGGGATTTAGCTGCTAAGGCGGCTTTAACCATGTGTTCACGGCTATTATGGACTGATGACCATGTCAAGTCGCACATGTCGAGCAACTCTTCTGAAAGAGGGCTCGTTATTGCCGCCACCATGGGTCTCGCCGTGTTTTCACCTTGCACAAGAGAGAGAAAGACGCTTCTCTGGTCCAAGTTTGCCAGGAGAATGCGTTTGCTCACTATTAGGCTTTACCGTGTTCGGTTGAAAAAGATTAAAACTTAAATAAAAAGGGCTTTATGTAGAAAACGGGTGTGGGAAACTGAGTTCCATGTTAGCCGATTATGATCTGCATGCTCCACCCGTTTTCGTCGAAGGGCTCGTGGTCAAGTACGGTTCTTTCATTGCTGTAGACAGTATTTCCTTCACAGTTAAACCGGGGGAAATATATGGGCTTCTCGGGCCGAATGGGGCTGGTAAAACCAGCACTTTAAAAGTGTTAACTGGGCTTTTAAAGCCTGCTTCCGGAAGGGTTGAAATATTCGGAAGGCCTCTTTCAGATGAGGTTGCTGTGAAAAGCATGATGGGATATGTTCCAGAGGAGGTTGTCCTAATGGATTCGCTAACCCCAAGGGAATTCTTGGAATTCGTTGCCTCTGTTAGGCGTCTAAACGCAGACGTGGTTCACCCCCGGCTTGAGAAGCTGGTTTCAGCTTTTCAACTCAGAGAGTATTTCGACACGCCCATCGCAGCCCTCTCCAAAGGGAATAAGCAGAAGGTCGCGGTAGTGGCAGCCCTGCTGCACGAGCCACAGCTCCTAATTCTCGATGAACCGCTGATGGGGCTGGATGCGTTCTCATCTAAAATACTCAAGGAACTACTGTCTTTCCACGCGAGCAAGGGGGGTGCAGTAATTTTTTCGACACATATCATGGAGGTTGCTGAAAGACTCTGCACGAGAGTGGGTATAATAAATAGAGGGAGGATGGTTGGTGAGGGAACAGTTGATGGTCTTCGCAAACTGGTTAAGAGCGCGGAAGGCTCTTTAGAAGAAATATTCTTGAAGGTGACTGAGCAGGAGGCAGGGGTGCAGGAGATAGTTAAAGCATTGGAGGCATAGGGTTAATGAATACTTCTGAACTCTGGTGGCTGTCGAAAAAGGTTTATAGGGAGATTGTTTTCCAATCGTTCTTCTCACTCCGCGTAGGCGGAGCCTTGCCTCAAGCAGGTGACGCTGAGAAAAACATCGTGCAACTCGTCAGGAGTGCCGAGTGGAATTTTACGCTTAACAAAGTTATATTCGCTATTTTCATCGGTGTCTTCGGAGCTTTTACTTTTTTCTCAGGAGTTCTGCTAGAGATGGATAGGGAGCTGGCTGCTGCGTGCGGTGTTTCATCCATGCTCAGCATAGTCCTGTTCATGATAGTTTTCATGGGGCTGCAGGTCGCAACATCCTTCGTCTCCTCCAGGGTTGCAGAGTTTCTCATCCCCCTCCCGGTTTCAAGCAGGGATGTTTCGAA
>JAOAJQ010000105.1 GCA_026414125.1 Thermoproteota archaeon | reverse complement strand
GGCTAAGAAAGCTAAAAAATCCAAGGCTAAGAAGGCTAAGAAATAAGGCTAAAGTGTACTCTAAAACAAATTCTTTTTTTTGAATGCTCAGCATAGTAACTGGATAATGTCTTTAAGACTGTTCATGGCAAACATGGCTCCATGAGCATCCGGCACGGGGACTCCGGGTTTAACGCACAAGATAGATATTTTAACAGCCTTAAACATGCTTTTATCATGTACAGTGTCCCCCACTGCAGCAGCCTCGTTCAGTGGAATAGAGTATTTTTCACACACCCTATTTAAAACATCCATCTTTCTAGAGGGATCCACGTTGATTTCTACGACTCCTGTGAAAAAGCCTCTACAGTCGAAAATCATCCTGTTGGAGACGCATTCGTCCGCAGCAAGCATTCTACAAACCTTTTCGGCAAGCACATCAAGACCGCTTGAGACAATTACTCTTAAAAACCCCCTGCTCTTAAGCTGGTTAAAGACCATGCGGGCGTCCGGCTTCACTCTGACGCTGGAGAAAACCAGCTCGAAAAAAGACCTGGGCAGCCTCCTAGGCCATAGGCTGACGTCATGTTTAACGAATTCCTCATAGTTTATTTCCCCCCTAGAGAATTTTTCAAGCGCCCTCCTAGCAAGATGATCCGTCCCCAAAAACTTGTGAACAATACGCCAACTGCTCTCTTCCTCCACGAGCGTGCCGTCCATGTCGAAGAAAATTATTCTAACCATCCTGTCAAGCTCATCGTTTCAAGGAAGGCTGCTGCAAGCAGTAAGCTGCTGACTATTAGAAGAGTCGTCAAGTATCCTTTGAGCTCCCTTTTAATCCTTTTTTCAATCAGGGCGAATAGGCCGGCTAATCCTTGGGCAGAAGCCAAGCCGTACGCTAGGAACTCAAGTATACCGGCTGGTGTGGAGAGAAGCTGGGCGGCAACTGAGAGTGAGTTTAGGTTTTTTACGGTCGAGATTGCTGAAACAGCGATCCCCGTGGTTGACGAGGAGATTATGCTGAAACCGAACCCTACCACCGGAACCATCATTATGATGCTTAGGGCGAGATTATGTGTAAAAATATCCAGTGGACCTGTGAAGCTCATGCTTCTCGAAACCGAAGCATATATTTCTTCGGCGAAAGATTTCTCTAAGGGGATTACAGAGGAGATTAGGAAAACGGCTGAAAAAAGGAAAACCGTTATTGGGAAAAGCCCCCATTTCGTATGGGGAAAATGAGGAAAAACCCCGATGTCCCGACTATCCCTACGGCTAAAGCTTAGTTTTTCAACAGTCCCCAAATTTGGAGAGTCCTCAATTGCCTAAAATATAAGGTTTACTGAACTTTTGCTGCTTTAAATATCTCAGCCTGCCCGGTGGAGACATGGGTAATGAAGACATTGTTGAGACGGAGACTCTTTATAGTGGAAGCATGATATCACTTCTCAGATACCATGTTACACTAGGGGGGCGAAGGCTTGTAAGAGAAGTTGTCAAGCACCCTGGTGCTGTTGCAGTAATACCTGTTAACGACGAAGGTAGAATCATCATGGTTAAGCAGCATAGGCTTCCCTCTGGAAGGAGCCTCTTGGAAATACCAGCTGGGACGAGGAGGGTCGGCGAGGATGAGGAGGAATGTGCCCACAGGGAGCTTCTCGAGGAAACAGGGTACAGGGCGCGAGTCCTGAGAAAAGTCTTGAGCTTCTACCCAGCACCGGGATATTCCACTGAGAAAATAACTTTGTTCTTAGCAGAAGACTTGGAGAAAGCGGAGCAAAGGCTTGAGGAAGACGAGGCCATAGAGGTGGTGGAGAAACCCTTGGAGGAGGCTTTGGTGATGCTAAGGAACGGCTTGGTGGAGGATGCTAAGACGATCATCGGGTTATATTGGCTGGCTGAGCAGCTGAAAGCAGCTGGACGCGTTGGATAAGGCTTGAGACCAATACTCATATATTTGAGTACCTAAGGCGATTTTTATGAAGATGGGAAACATGGTTTTGCCGAGGCTGGATTACCCTAGGGTCGCACATTACATAGCGGCGAGGCTTAGACAGTTTTTTGAGGACTCTGGAAGGAAGGTGGGCGTGGTAGGGTTATCTGGGGGGGTGGACAGTAGCGTAGTAGCATACTTGACGACGATGGCTCTCGGGAAAGACAAGACGAGGCTTTACCTCCTGCCTTCAAGCGTCACGCCCAGTGAGGACATGGAGGATGCTGTGAGCGTCATCAAGAAGCTTGGAATACCTGATGAGAATTGGAGGATAATAAACATAGACGAGATCGTTAAAGCCTTTGAGAGGAATCTTGGACAAATGAGTAAAGTTGAGAGGGGGAATATAATGGCGAGAACCAGGATGACAATACTTTACCACGAGGCTGCTGTGAACAATGGGCTTGTTATAGGATCAGGTGATAAGAGCGAATACCTGGCCGGGTACTTTACGAAACACGGCGACGGGGGAGCAGATGTTCTTCCAATAGCAGGACTATACAAAACCCATGTGCGGCAGCTCGCAGAGTATTTGAAAATCCCTGAAAGAATATGGATTAAGCCGCCTTCTCCAGCCTTATGGCCTGGCCAGACGGCTGAGGAGGAGCTGGGGATAGATTATACGACCCTCGACACAATACTTTACTTAAGGTTTGACAAGAAGCTTAGCGAAGAAATGATAAACAGGGTTTCTGGAATACCGTTGGAAACCGTGGAGAGGATCCTTGAAAGAGTGAGGCTTACAAGGCATAAGAGGCAGCTGCCGAAGAGGTTCGTGATAGATTATGAGGAAATGCGTATTGAAACATTTTAGACATGATTTCTGTGTTGATATGGTTAAAACAATAAAGAATATTAATTTGAGAGTTTTGGAAACAGGGTGTTGAGCAGCCTAGTGGAGATAGCCTTAACTTCATTCGTTGTTGCGCTCTCAGGAGCCCTAGCCCCAGGTCCTCTCATGGTGACAACAGTCAAAGAGTCTTCAAAAAACCGTAGTACTAAACCGGGATTGTTCCTCTCACTTGGACACGCCTTGGCTGAAGCACCTATCACAGTGATACTGGTTTATGGATTACTTAGCGTTGACAAGAAAGTCTTCCCTTATCTGAGCCTTATAGGCGGAGCTTTCCTTATTGCAACAGGAATCCTAGCGATAATTAAGCCCAGCCGGAAGAATGTGAGAGAAGGAAAAACGATTGGGACACGCGGGTTTTTAACGCTCACTATGCTCGGAGCCGCGGTGTCTCTTTCAAACCCCTACTGGGCTACCTGGTGGGTTACGATAGGTGCCGCCTACGTTTCTAAGGCGCTTACAGTCGGAGGCTTAGGAGTCCTACTTTTCTATGTAAGCCATGAAATGGGGGACCTAGTGGTTCTAGGATTAATATCGAAGGCAGCTGCCAGCGGTGCCGATAGTATTGGTGAAAAAGGGTTCAGTATCCTGCTGATACTGTGTAATCTTGCACTCATGACCATAGGACTATATTTTATTTTCGAAGGGACGCTGGCCCTAGCTTCAGCAGCCTAGCGGAGGATGCCGGAAAAGCATTCTAGGTAAAAAAGCTAAGCCTTAATCCATGTAGCTGACTGTTTTACAGTTGGAAGAGAATGTTTTTCAACCGTCGCGTATTTAACGCACCGTGGAAAGCCCGTCCAGCGAGACAGTTGTTTCGATGCTTGCGGAACCAGTAGCTAAGCTGGTGGTGGAAAGAGGCCTTATCCCACTCACCGAGCCCCAGCTGATGGCAATACCCAAGATACTTAAGGGAGAAAACGTTTTAATTGTAGCGCCAACCGGAATAGGCAAGACTGAGGCAGCGATACTCCCGATACTTAGCCTTATGCTTGAGGACAGGGCAAACGTTAAAACCGGTATTTTCCTCATCTATATCACTCCTCTACGGGCTTTAAACAGGGATCTTGTCGGCAGGATCAGCTGGTGGGCAAACAGGCTTGACTTCAAACTATCAGTTAGGCATGGTGATACCTCATCCTCGGAAAGGAGGACGCAATCGTTAAGCCCCCCTCATATTCTTGTAACAACCCCTGAAACCTTCCAGATACTTCTGATAGGGTCTAGGCTGCGGAATCATCTCAGAAGCGTCAGGTGGGTTGTGGTCGACGAGCTTCACGAGCTCGCCTCAGATAAGAGGGGTAGCCAGCTCTCTCTAGCCATGGAGAGGCTTAAGAATATCGCTGGAGAGAGAATACAGATCATAGGCCTGTCAGCGACGATAGGTGAGCCGGAGCTCCTAGCCCGCTTCATGGTTGGTTCAGGAGGAGATTTCAAGGTTGTTTTAACACCTATTCCTCGAGACATGGAGATAGGCATGGTTCTGCCCGATGTTACTGAGGAAGACTATGCTACAGCCGAAAAGCTGCTGACAACTCCTGAAGTATCTGCGAGGCTTCGCGTCATAAAGGATGTTCTTAAAGACAGGCGGGCAGTGCTTCTCTTCACTAACACTAGGGCCACTGCTGAAGCATTGTCCAACAAGCTGCTTGTGATGAACCTTCCGACACCGGTTTCAATCCACCATGGCTCACTTGGGGTTCAGGCTCGGGTTAAAGCTGAAGAAGGCTTGAAGGAGGGCGAGTTGAGAGGCCTAG
>JAOAJQ010000104.1 GCA_026414125.1 Thermoproteota archaeon | reverse complement strand
GTTAATAACGTCGGCAATCCTCCTGGGGCTTAAAGCCTTCTTTCTAAGTATTTCAAGCACATTGTCCACGGTGGCTTCAGGACTAAGGACATCAAGGTACTTTTTCAAATGGATGCTTATGATCTCCCTTCTCTCCTCGTCGTTCCTAGGATAATTGAATTCGAATACGCGTGTAAACCTTTCCAAGAGAGCCCTGTCGAGAACGTCAAGCCTATTCGTGCTGGCTATAACCACCACGCCTGAGAGAGGTATGAATCCGTCAAGCTCCGTTAAAAGCTGGCTTGTAACCCTGTCCAGGACTGGGTCGTGGGTTCCACGTCCGGGGGCAACGGAATCTATCTCGTCGAAGAAGACTATGGCTGGAGCATTCCTCCTAGCGTCCTCGAAAATATCCCTTATCGTTTTCTCAGGATCCCCGTACATACCTTGGATTATTGAGGGCCCGTTGACAAGGTAGAACCAGACGTTGTTTTCACCAGCTATCGCTCTTGCTAGAAGAGTCTTACCGGTTCCCGGTGGGCCGTGGAAAAGAAAGCCTTTAGGCGGAATATACCTGGCCTTGCTTGCCAGTTCAGGGTTCAACGATAAAGAGATCTCTTTAATAATCTCCTCTCTAACTCCTTTAAGCCCGCCAACGTCCCCATACCGCTCCTTAGGCCTAAGCTTAACCACAGACTTTTTAGCGGCTTCCGTCTTAGTGCTCACAGAGTAAGCCTTAACCTTTGAAGCAGCCTCCCTGAAATCGTTCAGCGTGACAAGCTCACCTGGGTTAACATGGGTCTCGGGCTCATCCCCGTGGAGAAGCCTGCTGATAAGCTTCTTTTGAAGCGGGGCAGCCTTATTACTGACAACCATCTGGAAAGCGTTAACTATGTCAGCAGGAGTTATGGCCTGTGTTTCAAAAGACCTTACACTGTCCTCTATCACCGTGAGAATGTCTTGCGGAGGAAGCTTAACACCATGAACCTTACACTGTTTCTCAATTATTTTAAGCAGCATCTGTCTAGACATGTTTTCATCGAGATCTATTGTTCCAGCAACCCCCCTTCTGCGGAGAGTATCTATCAGCGACTCGTACTCGGTTGTTGAAACCAGCACAACGGTACGGTAATCCTTCCTTTGAAGCTCATCAAACTTCTCGAGGAGAACTGTTTGAACCCTTGTCTCCTCCATACCTACTTCTGTTGTGGAGCTAAACTTTTTCGCAAAGGCTTGGAACTCGTCTATCAGAACTATGCTTGGATTATAGAACACATTGTTGAAGAACTCGCTAAGCCTTTGTGCACTCTGGCCGTACCACATGGAGTAAACCTGTTCAGGCTTAAGCCTGGCAAGATTCACAAGCAGACCGTACTCCAGCCCTTTCTCAAAGCCCTCTCTCTGCGCAACCTCCGCGAAGAAGGTCTTACCTGAGCCGCTTGAACCCTTTATGACGAACAGCTTGGGCGGGGGTGCTGCTTTAAAAGTCCTCCTTATCTCATGGTCTCTCAAAACATGGTAGTGAATGCTGACTAGAACTTTGAAAAGCTCTTCATCCCTCCCCACAAGATCCTCCCTAGTAACCCTTGGAAACATTGGGTTTTTCCGAATTTTCCTAGCCTTTTTCTCCACTATTTTCTTCCTCTTCTCCGGGGGGAGGCGGAGAAACTTCCACATGCGGTATTTCCAAGAGAAAAGGTTGAGTAATGGGGAGAATAATAGCCTTAGAAACGGTTTCTTATACCACCATTCCTCTTCGAACTCCCTGTCCTCTTCGAACTCGCTTGAAAACATCTCCTCGGAAATTGTTACGACACCTAGGTATAAAGCTTTATACACAGTTATTAAACTTGAGACAGAAAGGATAAATGCAGCATTTCCATATCTTCAGAAGGTTGGGGAAAATCACGCTGACACTGCTAACATGCCTACTGCTAGCATTTGCGCTAGCTTCGGTACCTGGAAATAGTGAAATGGTGGAATACGATTTCCCTAAGATTTACATCTTGGAAGGAGACCTCTTCGTAGTAACGTTAAGCCCCCCAGTGGAGAATATTCAAGTATACGTCAAAGGATCGGAAATGAAAGACTTTTCCCTACTCGTATTGACGAATAGTAGCCTTGCCATACCTGTTTTAACAGGCCGCATTTCAATTGTACAGCTGATACCGGAGTCCACTTTGACGAATCTAACGATGACTTTCGAATCGAACACGACTGTAAAAATGGTCTACGGCGTTTTAACGAACAACTACACGTACTACCGGCGGGTTTCTTCAGAATACTATACTTTTTCCAACGGTATTCTGGCGATTCTTCAGCCGCAATTAACGATTCCCAAGGGTACTTCGAAAATAACTTTCATCCTAAACAGGGTTGGCGTGAAAAGCTCCGGCGGGTTTTTCATCGAGCTGCCCCCGTTAGCTACAATACTTCCCTTCGCAGCAGCAGTAGCAATACTTGCCTACCTAAACGGTTATGTCATCGTCGACTCCTACTATGTGTCTAAGCGAGAAGAATTGAGCAGAAGCAGGAAACTGGATATAGTGCTTCTCATAGTTTTAAGCGCGCTTGTAATATACTGGTTGTTGAACAACTTCGTCAAATACTAAGATAGACCTCTTCAGGATAAACCTGACACTTCTCACAGTAGTACTTGGATTCCTCGGGTTTCCAAACAAGTTTTGAACCGCAGCTTGGACAGAGGGGCGGTGTGCCTAACGGGGGGATCTTTCCTCTTCTAGCCCCCCCGATCCCAGTTTCAACAGGCTTCTCTAAAGCCTGTGGCGGAGTAGGCTTAGACGGAGCGGGAGGAGGCTTAAGAGTTAGAACGAGATGGGTTAAAACACCTGACAACACTGCTACAGCAATAATGTTAACCACTGTCCCAGTAATGATCACAAGTGAAAGCGTTGCAACAGCATCATCCACTACAACTGATCTTAACGATAGACCGTATAGGAATGGTTTTAAATCCTTATGTAGAAAGTATACGCCTAGGACAGATACTGTGGCGAGGGATAAAACAGACGCCTTAACAGCATCGGATACTGAACGAGACAGGATGCTTGCAACAATGCTTATAATAAGGATTATTGCTAGACAGATTATGAGCCAAACACCAGAGTTAAAAAACTGGGTGAAAACACTCACCAGATTCTTGCCTTGGGTTGCGACGGCCTCAACGCTGAAGCCGGAGATAGACATTCCGAGAGCATAAACCCAGGGACCATTATTAAGACCGGATAGGTTTATGCTTTCACCATTGTACCGGATGCTGCTTGAAGGGAGCAGGGCTAATATGGAGTCGACCAGCAGTACTGGGGAGAGCGCGATGAGCGTCAACACCATTATCACTAGAACCAGCCTCAATCCTCTCTAACACCGTTCTGTACCACTATTTAGACTTTTTCTTTTTCTCTTCATTCCCAGTTTTGACGAAAGCGAGGATGACGGAGAGCACAGCATCAAGCATCAGGAATAGGAAGGTCAGCCACATCAGATCCCTGACTGAGCCGGTTTCAACAATGGGTGAAAGATACAGGAGCATCATTATGGCAAAAGCCGCCGAGAAAACCGCGAGAAACAAGTAGGAGGGGTTCGGCCACATTAATATCAACCCGTCAAATAGCCGCCTTTACGGAGCTCTTCGCAAAGACTGCAAATATCTTCTTCAAGCTCCTTCAGTGACAAGCCTTTTTCAAAAAGCTTCCTAGCCATGTTACCGGCATACTCGTTAACAACAGCATTACCAAGATAACGCCTTATCTTAGCACTACCCTTCCTCCTACCCATGTAGTTGCTTACGGACGGCTGAGTAACGTTCAGCATTCTAGCCACTTGAACCTGATTCAGATTATACTTCTCAGAGAGTTGCCTTGAAATAAGCATCCTGAGCGCTGGAACCACGTACCTAACCATGCACTCGCAGTATATCGTCATAGCCCTAAGCATACTGCCTATAACCCGTTTTTAAACATAACTGAAAATCAGTTTTTCCACTGAAGCAGCCAGCCGTTTAAAAATCACAGGAAAAATTTATTTAACTTGAACGAGCATTAAAACCCGCGGGCCGGGGTGGTCGAATCCGGTTCACAGTGGAAAAGGCTGAAAGGCGGTGGGCTGCAGAAGAACTTTGCCGCGACCCACAGTATGCGGGTTCAAATCCCGCCCCCGGCTCTATTTTTCCGAATCCCTAAATTACTATCTGGGTGTATATGATTGCTTCATAGAAAAATAGAAAGAAAAGTAGAATAGAAATATTGAGGAGGATCCTCATTAAACTAGGATCTGTGAAGGCTCATAGTCGACAAGCTTACCCTCAAGATACTCGGAATACCCTTGGAGATCCAAGAGCCCGTGGCCACTCATGTTAAAAAGAATTACTTTCTCCTCATTATTCTTCTTGCATTCTAACGCGATGTCGATAGCAGCCTTAATTGCATGATTGGTTTCAGGAGCTGGGACAAGACCCTCGTTTTCAGCGAAGATTCTACCAGCTTCAAAAACCTCCCTCTGATAGTATGCTCTAGACCTCACATATCCTTCGTGGATGAGTAGACTAAGCGTAGGAGCTTTACCATGATACCTGAGACCACCGGCATGTATTGGAGGCGTGAAGAACTTATGGCCCACCGTATACATTTTAAGCATAGGGGTCATTTCAGC
>JAOAJQ010000103.1 GCA_026414125.1 Thermoproteota archaeon | reverse complement strand
CCTCGCCTCCGTAAGCCTCCTTCAAAAGGTCGCTTACAACCCCGTTAAACATGCCTGAGACATACTGCGGCTTGTAGCCTATTCTCTTAGCGAGGTCCCTGTCTGACAGGGATCCCACGCCGGAAAAATATTTCAGCAGTTCTTTCAGCATTGTTGTCTTACCTATTCCGTTTGGACCAGCTATTCCTATGACTTCCCCAACCCCTATGAAGCCTTTCTCAGCTTTAAAAGAGAAGCCTCCTAG
>JAOAJQ010000102.1 GCA_026414125.1 Thermoproteota archaeon | reverse complement strand
GCCTCCTAGAGAAACCTGTATAGATGGCCATTCAAACATTTTCAATGCTGGAGACTCTTCCGCCTGGCTGTGAGCATGAAACCTTATCCTGTCTCTTCTGAAGCGAATGTTCTCCTGCCTTATGTAGCCTTCCAAGTAGGAGTTTATTCCGACACGCGCCGAGAGAACCTGTGAGACAATGCCATAAACAGAGGGCTGCCCGTAGATTATGACAAGATAGTCGGCAAGATAGTCAAGCAGAGTGAGATCATGCTCAACAACCACCACTATCTTATCATCCTCCTTAAGAGAGGTTATTAGCTCAGCCACCTTGAGACGCTGCTTCACGTCTAGGAAGCTCGAGGGCTCGTCGAACAAGTATACGTCCCCTCTTCTCATGAAGGCTGCTGCAACAGCCAGCCTCTGGAGTTCTCCACCGCTTAGGTTGCTAACCTTGTTGTCGGCAATGCTTTTCAGATCCAGCCTTTCTAGAATCTCGTTTAAAACCCCTTTCTCATCCACCTTCTCAAGCGCTTCCCTGACGCTTTTACCACCGATAATCTTGGGAATATCGTCTAAGTACTGCGGCTTGTAGATGCATCTCACCCTACTCTTGAAAATATCTTCAACCAAGTTGAATGAAACACTCCCCCTTAGGAAAGACAGGATTTCATTCACACCTACATCTTCACCAACCCTGCCCAGATTCGGCTTCACAATACCGCTTATTATCTTCAACACTGTTGACTTGCCTATTCCGTTTTCGCCGAGAATTCCTGTAACAGCACCCTTAGAGAGAACTGGAAAACCGTAAAGCTTGAAAGCGTTAACACCATACCTGTGGAAAACCTTTTTCTCAAGCTCATCCGGAAGGTTAACCACCCATATGGCATTGAAAGGACACTTCTTGACGCATATGCAGCATCCGCTGCACAGGTACTCGTTTATCACAGGAGGACTCTCGTCCTCAACGAAGTATATTGCCTCCTGGCCTATTCTAACTATCGGGCAGTATTTCCTGCAGGGTTTTCCACACTTTTCGGGTTTGCAGGAATCCCTGTCTACTACAGCTACTCTAACCAATGGGTATCAACCCTGAAAAACTTTGAAAAACTATGGGAGAAAAAGCTTGGCTCTGCCTACCATTCTTCTTCCAGTTCTTCCTCTTCCCAGTCTTCCTCCCAGTCCTCTTCCTCTTCTTCCCATTCTTCTTCCTCTTCTTCTTCCTCCTCGTCAAAATCCTCGCTCATTTTCGGTCGAATGAAGCTTTGAAAAGCAGTATAAAAACATATCCCCGGTTAAAAACTGTGAAGATGCTTCTCAATCTACATTTCTTCTGCGGTCAGGGTTACTGTCGTTCTTTCCTCAATCCTCTCTATAACGCCGTCTCTAAGCCATGCCAGCCTATCCGACACGTCCACCATTTTAAGATCGTGAGTAGCACATATCACTGTAGTGTTCCTCTCAATCTTAAGCCTGTAGAGTAGCTGGACTATTGAAAGCCCCGTGGAGAGGTCGAGGTTACCCGTAGGCTCGTCTGCCAGTATTATAGAAGGATTGTTAGCCAACGCTCTAGCTATCGCAACTCTCTGTTGCTGTCCACCGGAAAGCTCCTGCGGCCTGTGGCTAAGTCTGTCCCCCAAGCCGACTAGGCTCAGAAGCTCAGCAGCCTTCTTACGCCTCTCCTCCTTGCTTATCCCGAGGAAGACCATTGGCAACGCTACATTGTCTTGGGCTGAGAGCACCGGTATCAGGTTGAATGTTTGAAATATGTAGCCTATTTTCCTGCTTCTAACCCATGCGAGCTGGCGGTCGTTCATCTGCGCCAGGTTTATACTATCTATCGAGACGCTTCCACTCGTAGGCTTATCTAGGCCGCCGATCATGTTGAAAAGCGTTGTCTTACCGCTTCCGGAGGGGCCCATTACAACCACGTACTCCCCTCTCTTCACCTGCAGGTCAATCCCCTTTAAAGCCTTCACAACACCGCTCCTAAGAACATAATCCTTAGTAACCTCCTTAACGTCTACTACTATTTCCGGTGCCTCCAAGGCTGTTTCTTCTGCATGTAAACTAGTATTTTAATCTTGCTAGCCCCTGCTTCAACCGTCAGGCTTCCAAGAAAGCCTCTTAAAGCCGTTTAAATCCTAAATTTCTCTGAGCCGCCTTCTAATCGCAAAACCGTTTTAAACGTAGAGTAGCGCTATCCTTTCCTTGACAAGCTCAAGCACGCTGGAGTAATCTAAGGCTTCAACGTTAAGATCCTTTGAAAGCAGACTGCTCCAGAATGATGTGAACAATTGCTTATCATCCCTGAAAGGTTTAACAGACAACCCTCTCTTCGAAAACTCTTCCTTTAAAGCAGCAACCGCCTCCTTTAAAACTGCAGCATCTTCTGAAATCACCAGTATGGCTGCCTGCCGTGAAATTGGGGCTCCAAGTGTAGATAACGCTTCCTGGAAGCTCCTCTTCCCATAAAGTGCCACTAGAAGCTCTTGTTCAAAACCCCTAAGCACGTTATATCCATGTTTGAAAGCTTGGTGAACATTGTAAGCTAGGAAAGGTATTAGTTCGCTCACTATGCAGGCCGGGTTGAAAAACTGAATGAAAACTCTCCTATTCTTCTTTAACTCAGCTGCTATACTAATCCACTCTTCCGGAAGGCTGTTAACCAATAGAAGTATGAAGCACATACCCAAGGGATCTATGCTTCGAACAGGTTCCAACATGGATATTCGACCGAGAAACTGAATAAAAACATTTATTTTATAGCATTTAAGCGTTAAAGCCGGAATGGAGTTCGAAGTAATAAGCTGGGAGCATTTCTACCAGCTTACTCTGGAACTTGTCGAGAAAGTTTTGAAATCAGGGTATACGCCGGAAGTTATAATCGGGGTCTCAAGAGGAGGACTAGTCCCGCTCAGAATTTTTTCCGACGAGTTCGAAAAACCGGAGATAGGCATCATAAGAGTTGCCTTCTACGAGGATGTTAAAAAAACAGGTCGTGAGCCAAGGATACTGCAGGATGTTAACGTCGATGTTTACGGGAAGAAGGTACTTGTTGTTGATGATGTTGCAGACACGGGTAGAAGCCTAGAGATAGTTCGCAAGCATCTTGAAAACAAGGGTGCTCGCGAAGTTAGGGTTGCAACCGTTTACTACAAGCCTTGGAGCACGTTTAAGCCAGACTACTACGTTAAGAAAACAGAGAAATGGATTATTTTCCCTCATGAGATCGGGGAAACAGTTAGAAGCCTTGCCCAGAAGAACCTTAAGGAGGGGGGTAAAACTATCGATGAATTCAGAGATATGCTGATAGACATTGGGCTGCCGCCCATGATCGTCGACAGCTATTTGAAGAGACTTAGTCATTTTAAACATGATTGAAAACCTCAGAGAGGTGCATGGTCTTCATAGAGACATTCTCTCAGAGCAGGTCAGTTCACATCATTCGAAAAAACAACGTTCAAAGAACTATTTAAACCTGAAAGCCTATTGTTCTCTGAGACAACTAGTTCTTACTCAAAATCTGCTCGAGGATCGTGGAGGAAAGATTATACAGGAAATCGCTTATCTCCACAGCCTCCTCTTCTGAAAGCTGTATTTTTTCAACCTTTTCAAGAGCCTTGTCGTATAGGCTCCTAAGCCTATACTCAACAGGGTTTGAAGCCTCCTCGCTGATGTTAGCGTTTTCATACTTGCTTATCGGCGGGAAAAGCATTGTAACAAACATTCTGCTTGAAAGGATTGACATCCTTGCGTATATGAGTTTTAAAGGAGGAGAAGCCTTTTTAGACTCCTTAAGATATGCTTCAGCCTCCCTCAAAGCCCTCTTTAACCAACCGTAGTCGAAAACAGACAGGAAGATCGGGAAGTCATTCTTCTCCAACCTCAACCACCTCCTCCTGCTGTCTTCCTCCTTTAGAAGATTTAACCGACGTAATATAGCCGGCAACCCTATTCAGAAGCTTCTTAGACCTGAAAACCGCGACCTTCCTCAAAGCCTGCTTGTTCGCATGATAATCGTTAGTGAAGAGGTCACCGTATTTAAGTAGCAGCATCCTCGCAACCCCCTTAACCCGGCCGTCATAGATTTTACCCAAACTCGGGGGGAAGAAGAACCATGACCTAATAAATGTTGTCTCCCAGGAGTCTCCCAGGAAAAGCTTTTAAAAAGTCCTTTTAAAGGAAGAGATATCGAGGTGATACGAAAATGGCATATGAACAGAGTAGACCCGCAATAGTGCTCAAAGAAACAACCGTTAGGAGAAGCAAGGAAGAGGCTTATGAAAACAACATCGTGGCATCACTCGTAATAGGCGAGGTTGTCAGAACCGCTTACGGACCAAGAGGCCTAAACAAGCTCTTAGTTGGCACAGTCGGAGACACCACAGTGACTAAAACTGGAGTGACTATTCTCAGCCTGGCTCTTATACACATCTGACGCTGCCGACGAGCGA
>JAOAJQ010000101.1 GCA_026414125.1 Thermoproteota archaeon | reverse complement strand
ACGTGGTGCACAGATTTCTACGGCCCATCTATAGGAGTGGGTTTAACGAAGGATTTCGAAGAGTTCACTAGGCTTGAGAACGCTTTCCTCCCGTTCAACAGGAACGGTGTCCTCTTCCCTAGGAAAATAAACGGGAAGTACGTGATGCTTTCAAGGCCGAGTGACGCTGGACACACTCCTTTCGGAGACATTTTCCTGAGCGAGAGCCCGGATATGATCCACTGGGGAAGGCACAGGAGGGTTATGGGTAGAGGAGGCTCAGGATGGTGGCAGGGGCTTAAAATAGGGGCGGGCCCCATACCTATTGAGACAACAGAGGGATGGCTTCTCTTCTACCATGGCGTGGTTCTCACGTGCAACGGCTATGTCTACAGCTGTGGTGCAGCAATACTCGACATAAACACTCCCTCAAGAGTTCTGTACAGGTGTAGAAACTATCTTTTAACCCCGGAGAAGGAGTATGAGACAGTAGGGTTTGTTCCAAACGTGGTTTTCCCCTGCGCAGCCCTAGTGGATGCTGAAACCGGGAGAATAGCCCTCTACTACGGTTCTGCAGACACCTATGTTTCTCTTGCATTCACGCACGTCGATGAGGTAGTGGACTACGTTAAAGAAAACGCGGAGCCGTTTCATAAGGAGGAAGGAAGATGATTACTCTAAAGACAAACTGCTTCCAATGAGAGCCTTAGAAGTAAGTGCAGCATTACCGTTAACATACCCAGATATTTGAGGCGGCAGAACACGGGAAACATGCTTTTAGACAGGAGTGCTATTGTTTCCAAATAAGCCGCTTATCCACAGGCCTTTTAAGATTTATTAATGGATGATTTCTAAATCTTGGCAATGTTTAAGAAGATTCTGGTTGCAACAGATGGTTCTCCTACTTCAGATAAGGCTGTTGAAATAGTTTTGAAGATGAAGCTTCAGGATCCAGAGGTTGAGGTAACAATACTGCATGTTTCCGAGATGCTTTCGAAAACAGTGATTGGGCCTAATGTAGAATCCTCTTCAAGACCCATCGTTCTACCGGATTCGACCAGGATGAACATGATCAGGGAGAAAGATGAGATATTGGAGAAAGCTAGAATGTTGGCCGAAGAAATGGGCGTTAAAGTTAGGCTTTTCAGCAGGATCGGTGACCCTGCTTCAGTCATTATTGAAGAGGCTGAGAGGGGAAACTATGACCTCGTTGTCATAGGGGGTGAGGGACTTGGTAAGTCTGGTCGTATCCTTGGAAGCGTTGCAAGCAGAGTCGTAAACCGGTTCAGAGGGTCTACGCTAGTAGTCAGATGAGACTGAATAAGCTTATTGAGCTTCAAGCATTCTAGAGTCAAATGCTTATTAAACACTTATATTTCCATTTCCCTAGCTTCCTCGAAAGCCCGGTTGGAGAAAATAAGCTCTACATGCATATACTGCGGGGTCGGTTGCAGGTTAAACTATGTTGTGGAAAACAATGTCGTAGTTAAAGTCGAACCTGTTAAAGAGGATGCTGTGAGTGAGGGTTACCCTTGCCTTAGGGGTCTAACGGTTAATGAAGTTATCCCTAAAAACAGGGTTTTAAGACCATTAATAAGGGAAAAAAAGGATGAGGTTTTTAAAGAGGTTTCTTGGGACGAAGCATACAGGTTTATCCACGATCATTTGAAGAACTTGGAGGGAAACGAGGTTTTGTTCATTCCATCGGGCAAGACCAGTAACGAAAACGCGTACGTCATGCAGAAGTTTGCACGCGCTGTTTTAAAAAGCAACAACGTTGACGGTTGTTGCACTAGACTCTGTCATGTTAATACTGTAAGTGCGTTGAATATGGTTTTTGGGATTAGCGGGTCTCCTGGCAGGATTGAGGAAGCTTCCACGCGCGACCTTATCCTGATCATAGGCTCAAACCCTGCTTCAAACTATCCTGTGATTTTCAGCAGAGTGGTTAGGGCTAAAGCCAAAGGCACTAAGCTTATAGGTGTGAATTCCCCCTTGAACGAGACTTCAAGGTTTTGCGATATTAATGTTCAGGTAAAGCCTGATACACAGCTAGTTTTCCTAAACGGTTTGATCAACGAACTTGTCAGGAGGGGGGTTCCGGAAGACAGGAAGCGCGTACAAGGTTTTGAACAGCTTGCTGAGGCAGCATCGGAATATACTCCTGAGAGGGTTTCTAAGATATGCGGGATCGAGAAAAAGCTTTTCGAAAAAGTTGCTGAAACTGTTTATTCATCGAAGGCTTTCGGAATAATGCATGGAATGGGTTTGACTCAGAGCAGAAACGGTTTTCTAAATGTTGTCTCCCTTTTAAACCTTCTGATTTTAAAGGGGGGCGTCCTGCTCTCAGGCAGGGGGGAGATAAATGTTCAGGGCATGGGTGATGTTGGAGGCGTTCCATCAGGCTTCCTACCTTCCTTCGTATGCAAAGGTGAGCTTGAGGAGGCTTGGGGTGTTGAGTTGAGTGAGGAATCTGGGTTAAACATGATTCAAGCCCTTTATCTAAATCCTGTTAAAGCGGTTTTCGCATGTGATGTCAACCTTGCTCTTTCCCTTCCAGACCTTGAAAGCCTTCACAAGAGGCTTAAGGAGATGTTCATAGTTCTCCTCCACCACCATTTCAATTACACGGTGAATTTCGCTAACGTGGTTCTACCTATAGCAATGTTGATCGAGGGAAATGGAACTATAACCAATTGGGAGAGACGCGTACGGCTAGTCAGAAAGGTCGTGGAACCCCCCGGGGAGGCTAAGCAGGTTTGGCTCTTATTTAAAGAGCTGTCTAAATATTTTGATGGCGAAAAACTCTTTCCTTATAAGGATGAAAAAGAGATTTTCAGGGAAATAGTTAAGCTTGTCCCAGCCTACAGGAGTGTGGATGTTGAGAAAGTGTATGGAGGTGAAGACGATTTTGGAGCTAAGAAACCTGTTTTCATGAGATATGTTCCAGTGCACTACGAGGGCGTAGACTACCCGGTTAGTAAGAAATACCCTTATATTCTGGTTGGTGTTAGAACGCCTTTCCTGTTTCTCCATAATGAGCTCACATCCCTATCTGAAACCCTGATGAAGGTAAATAAGAAGGATATTGAAGCATGCTACATGAACCCCGAGGATTTGAAGAAGGAAAGGGTTTCAGACGGCGAGACGATAATCCTTTTCAGTCCCTGCGGTAGTCTCAAAGTCAGGGTTAAGGCTGACGCCACGGTCATAAGTGGAACGATAAAGATGTATATCCACTCCGAGAAAACGCCCGTGAACAAGCTTGTCCCGTTAAACTATACTTTCAACACGTTTACTCCAAACTACAAGTCGGTGGCTGTCGGCGTGAAAAAGGATGATTCTTCGTAAACCTTTAGTACTGGCCTAATGCCCCCTCTCTTCTTGTCGAATCATAAGACTTTTTGAAGAACCATAGTGAAAAAGGCAATACGACCACTATGAAGAGTACAAGCTTTAAAGTATTCTCCATTATCATAGGGCTGTTGAATCCTTCACCATTCATTAAGCATCTTCTCAAGCCGTCTAGGGAGTATGTTAATGGAAAAGCGTTTCCAATCCATTTAAGCCAGTCAGGCAGTAATCCGAGGGGATAGAGAACCCCTGAGAAAAGCTGGGTTAACCATGAGAAAGCCCATACTATGGGATCACCCTGCTTGAGCTTGAGTATCATCGCAGCCCCGAGGATCCCGATAATCATATGGCTCGCCACCAGCAGAATGGTTAAGACGAATCCAGCAAGAATCGAACCTGGGTTTAAGACAAGCCTTATTCCTAAGAGCACGCCCATGCTGAGTGAAGCAAGCAGGAAGTAGGAGCCTATTATGAACCTGAAAGCAGACTCCCCCAAGAGAAAAACCCTGAAGCTTGTGGTTGAAGAAAGTATTGTCTCCATAGTGCCATTCCACTGTTCCTCCCTTATCGCATCTGAAAGGCTTGAGACAGAGGTGAAAACGTAATGCTGTACAGATATGCCTATAACTGAGAAAGTCAGAAAATCTGCAGCATACCCCGCTTCAACCAACGCTTGTGGAGTAATAATCATCGATACGAAGTAGTATGTGGCCACAAAGGTTAGTGAACTCAAAATATCCAGGGTTATCCAAAGCTTATACGTCCACCAGATTTTAAAATCCCTAATTATGAAAGCAACCGCTTTCTCAACTGGCCCAATCTTTCCCCGCGGGATGTTTTCCGCCATGTATTTAACAATATCTTCAACCTTCAACACTAGCCACCTAGTAGGATGAAGTAGTTCCTTCTCTCCTTATCCTATCATATCCCCATCCCAGCATTTTCAACCCTAATGGAACAAGTATAATGCTGAAAACAGCAAGAACCACAACATCAGTTAACACATTAGAATCAAACATTGAGGCGTTGAGTATCAGAACCCTCCTCATACCATCTAAAGCATATGTGTATGGAAAAAGCATTGATAGAAACTGTAAAGCTGGAAACCTTTTAAGCAATTCCAGCGGATACAGGACGCCGGCGAGAAACTCGTTAACGGCTGCAAGTATGAAGACAAGTGGATCCCCCCTCTTGTAAACCATTATTATTCCTGCAGATATAAGCCCTATAGCTTGGTTTGAAACAAGCATTAACATGAAAATGATTATGAACACTAGTAGTGACTGAAGGTTAAACAAGAGTTTCGCACCCAGCCCATAAACTCCCACAATAAAAACTCCAACTAGGTAGATAAGACTAACCAAGTATCCCCGTGCAGTAAGGCCTATGA
>JAOAJQ010000100.1 GCA_026414125.1 Thermoproteota archaeon | reverse complement strand
GCTCTCCAAGGATGACCCTAGCACGCGTGCTAGTGGTTCAAAGCAGGAGATGGAGGTTAACCCAAGCGCGGTCGGCGTCTCTCCGAGGCATTATGAAGACCTCTTTTAACTATAATCTTTGTCCTATTCAGTATTCGTGTCGTGGCAGAACTTGCGAATAGCCTTTTTTAAAGTGCCTGAGACGCCGATCAACTGGAAGGTGAAAGAGGGCTGGTCTGCGGCAAGCCTGCTTAAGAGGCTCCTGACAGACGGTACCGCCTTGTGGGCACACTTGGCGACGAGAATCCCGCTTGTTTCACGGACAACTTTGAAACGGAATCCCGGCTGGTGTTTTTCACACTCGTTCTTTAAGAGTTCAACAAGCTTCCTGCGTTCTTCAAGGGGAACGTTTCCAGTCTTAACTACCAGATATCTAACCCTATACTTCTTAACCGGCATTAGCCTCTTAGTTTTAATCTTCTAGGCGGGAAATAAACCTATATAGTGTTGCAGGAGGCATTTATTGAGTGAAGGAAAGCAGGATGAGTGTGAGAAGGAACCTTATGCTGATTTCCGCCTCGTACGACGGGGAGGGCAGGAGGATAGTTTTAAAGCTCTACGATCCTGAAAAACAGGAGATTATTCTTTTCCATTCGAGTGAAAACCATCAGCCCTACTTGCTGACTGATCTGAGCATGGAGGAGCTGAAGAATAATGTGCAGCTAATAGGCCACCACGGCTTCGACAGGATTGAAGAGGTTAAGAAGTATGATTTGCTTGAGGACAGGGAGAAGATTTTCAGGAAGATTATCGCTAAAGACCCCTTGTCGATAGGTGGGACGGCAACATCCATAAGGGAGATTGTCGGTAGAGCGTGGGAGGCTGATATTCATTATGTTTGGTGCTATATTTATGACACTGGGAAGAAGCCTGGGCTCTACTACTCTATTGTTGATGGCAGACTGGTTGAGCAGCCTGTTGAAGCAGTCTTGGAGGATACTGTTAAACCTCCTGTGTCCAATTATCCGGAGATTAAGGAGCTTGTTGAAACGCTCAACCAGCCGATACCCTTCGTGAAACTGTCCTCCATAGATATAGAGGTTAAACCCCCTGGGCCAAACCATGTGCCTGACGCTAACAAGGCTGAGGACCCGGTGACGGCTGTCGCGTTCAAGCCTAGCATGGGGACTCCGAAAGTCTATGTTTTAGATGGTTTTGACGGGGAGGAGGACGACGGGGTTAAGAAGATTATCCACGTGTCTGACGAGAAGAAGTTGCTGTCAGAGGTTTTAAAGGAGATCAGAAAGTATCCTGTAATAGTTACATTCAACGGAGACAAGTTTGACCTGTTGTACCTCTACAACAGGGCGAGCAGGCTCTCCGTCGAGGGGGAGATGCCGCTGCAGAAGGGGCGTGACTATGTGGATCTGGTCTACGGTGTTCACATAGATCTTTACAGGGTTTTCTTCAACAAGTCTATACAGAACTATGCTTACGGTGGGGTTTACAAGGAGGCTACGCTCGACGCTATAGGAAGAGCGTTAGTCGGCAAGGGTAAGATAGCTTTAGAGGATGATATTGGAATGCTTAAGCCCAGGGAGCTTGCTGAATACTGCTTCAGAGACGCTGAGATAACTTTCGACCTTATTGCTAACAAGAACTATCTTCTTCTTAAGCTGCTCGTCCTCTTCATGAGGATAAGCAGGCTTCCATTAGAGGATGTTGTTAGACACGGTGTTTCAACATGGATTAAAAGCATGCTTCTAAGCATACATAGAAGGAATAATTACCTGATACCCAGACAGGAGGATATTCTGCAGTTTAAAAGCGCGAGGGTGTCTGAAGCAATAATAAAGGGTAAGAAGTACAGGGGTGCAATAGTGCTTGAGCCGAAACCGGGTCTCTATTTTAACCTTGTTGTTCTAGACTTCGCCTCCCTGTATCCAAGCATAATAATGAATTTCAACATAAGCTATGAAACGGTTAGGTGTGGGCACGACGAGTGTAGAAGCAACACGCCGATGAATTCTCCCCACTGGATCTGCAGGAAGAGAAGGGGTGTTGAAAGCTCGGTGATAGGAGCCCTCAGGGAGCTACGCGTCAAATACTATCAGCCTCTTGCGAAGAAAACAAGGGATGAGGAGAAACGGTCTTTTTACGATGTTGTGCAGAGAGCAATAAAAGTATTTATAAACGCTAGCTACGGGGTCATGGGGGCTGATTCCTTCCATTTCTACGCACCCTGCGCGGCTGAAACAGTAACATGGATAGGCAGAGGTATTTTCACGGAGCTCGTTGAAACAGCTAAAGCCCTAGGAATAGAGGTTGTCTACGGAGACACTGACTCGATATTTCTGAGAAACCCTAGGCCGGAGGAAGTGGAGAAGCTTATCGATTTTATCAGGAACAAGTATAGTATTGAGCTTAACATTGATAAGGTTTACCGCTACGGGGTTTTCAGTCAGCGTAAAAAGAACTACTTGGGCGTGACGGAGGATGGCAACGTCGACATAAAGGGCTTGGTTGGTAAGAAAAGCTCAACCCCGAAGTTTGTGAAGCAGGCTTTCCACGATATGGTCAGCATTCTCAGCAAGGTTAGGAATGAGGAGGAGTTCAACTCGGCTGTGGCAAGCATAAAAAGCATGATGAACGACTACGTTGAGAAGCTTATGAACAGGCAGCTGAGCCTTGAGGAGCTTGCTTTCGACGTTATGCTGAGTAAGCCTGTGGACAACTATGATAAGAATACTCCTCAACATGTTAAGGCGGCTAAGCAGCTTGAAAGAGAACTCGGCGTCAAGGCGAGGGCTGGAGACATAATATCTTACGTTAAGGTTAAAACGGGGGTTAAGCCCGTTAGAATGGCTAGAATAGAGGAGATAGACTTGGAGAAATACTTGAGCGTTATGAAGGCTACTTTCGAGCAGGTTCTCGACCCGCTGGGCATAGAGATCGAGCCGCCTAGGAGAAGCCTAAAGCTTAAAGACTTCATGTGAAGGCGTGGAGGACTGTTGAGCTTGAGCAGGGAGACGCCTAGGGTGATCGTCGTCGGGACCGGCGGCTTCGGGAAAAACCACGTTAGGGTTCTCGCTGAACTCGGAGGGCTCGGAGGAGTGTGCGACATAGATGTTGAGAAAGCTAAAACATACGGCAGGCTTTACAACGTACCCTATTATTCCAGCGTCTCAGAAATACCTGAAAACGTTTACGACGGTGCAGTAATCTCAACGCCAACCTCCACTCATAAGGAGGTGGCTTTGCAGCTTATCCTTAAAAACCTCAAGTATCTTCTTGTCGAAAAACCATTCACCCCGAATCTGAGAGAAGCCTTTGAAATCATCAACCAGGCTAGGAGGGAACGCGTAAAGCTCATGGTAGGTTTTATTGAAAGGTTTAACCCGGCGGTGAGCATGGTTAAGAACTATGTTGCCGAAGGAGCAGTTGGGGAGATAATAATGGCTTCAGCAACGCGTGTCAGAAGATGGCCCGAGAGGATAACTGATTTAGGAGTGCTGCTTGACACTGCGATACACGACATAGACTTGATGAGGCATGTTTTCTCAGAAGATCCTTTGAAGGTCTATGCTAAGATGGGGAGGTCGATGCACAGGATTCATGAGGATTATGCCACGTTGATCTTGACTTTTAAAGCTGAGAAGATGGCTATAATCCAGGCTAACTGGCTTACGCCCTTCAAGATAAGGAGCCTAGAGATAATCGGTTCGGAGGGAGTGATCGAGGCGGACCTAGTCTCCCAGCAGGTGACGCTGAGCTCTAAAGACGATAGGATAACGCCTTTTTCAGAGTGGAGCGAGCCACTTAGACACGAGCTGAAACACTTCCTAGAATGCATAGTTAACGGCTCAAAACCCAGCCCCGGAGAGGAGGATGCTGTTAAAGCCTTGGAGATAGTTGAGTCAAGCTTCAAATCCTCTGAAACGGGCAACGTTGTCAACATAGGCACGCAACCTTTTTAAAAAACTGTTAAGGGGGAAGCTTAATGTTGAGTAGGAGGGAGAATACTGGAGAAACCGTTTCACAGGGGAAAGCTAGTCCTAGCAGGCTTCTCAGCCTCTGGCCTGTGCTTGTCCTCTCAATACTCTACCTGCTTTCTCCAGTTATATCAGGGGGCGAAACCTACAATCTGGTTATTGCAGGAATCCTGATAGTCTGTTCTTCCTTAGCAGGGCTAATGTTTAATTCAAGGCTTAGGAAAATTGCTCGCTACGCTTTCATAGTGGGCCTCGTCATCGGGGTTGCAGGAGTTTCACCGCCATTATACTTTGCAGCTGTCCAAGGCCTAGTTTCCCCGGTGGAGCTGGCTCTAAGCATAGCGTGCATCATTCTCACTATAATAGCTGTTTTTAAAAGGTCTTCAGGATTATTTTAAGGCGTCGCCTCATGTTGCGACGGAGTGTCGAAAAAGTTAATTACCTACTAATAGTGTAAAAACATTGAGTTGAACAAGGCGAATGTGCTGGCTGCCGGTGTACTGTTGATAGCCGTAGGCCTGTATTTTCAAACCATGTCGGTAAACCCTTTCGGCGATATTATGGAGGAGAAAACTTATAAGTACTTAATGACTGGCGTCTTCTGGACGGGTGTAATAGTCGTTATAGTTTCGATTTTAATTAGGCCGAGAAGGAGAATAATCGCTCCGGCTGAGGCTGTTCAAAGCGAGGCTGTTGAAGAAGGGGGTCAGAAGGAGGCTGCCTACGGAGTCGCAGGGATTGAGGCTGCTTACAGTAGGGAAGAGGTTGAGACTCTTGGAAAAGAGGCTGTTGAAAAAGACGAAGCGGGTTGAGAGCAAGTATACGAGGAGGAGGCTTACGAGCCTCTTGAGGAGGAAGCCTTGGAGAAAGAGGAGAAGCC